>QHVX01000162.1 GCA_003222375.1 Acidobacteriota bacterium | reverse complement strand
CGAAGAGTCCCTATTCGAGCGGCTGAACGCGTTGGTGCACGGGTCCACCGAGAAGCGCGCCTTCATGACGCTGGCGTTTACGACTTTCGATCTCGAGCGCGGCGTCATCCGGCACACCAATGCCGGCCATCTCTATCCATATCTCTTGCGGAACGGTCAGCCGCCCACCAGCATCGAACTGCCCTCACTTCCCCTCGGCGTCCGCCCCAAGATTCGCACGCGGACGGTCGAGGTCAGTCTGGAGGAGGGCGACACGCTCGTCTATCTGTCTGACGGGATCATCGAAGCGCAGAATGAGCACGGCGATCCATTCGGATTCGAACAACTCGAGGCGCTCCTCAAACAGGCGGAAGACACATCACCGAATACCGTTCGCGATGTGAAGAAGGGCGTTTCAGGCACTTCTGCCTTCTGCTTTCTGCCTTCTGCCTGCAACAAGCTCTGCCATATAAGAGCTGCGGACAAACGGTCCGGCGAAGACCGCGTGAAATCCCAGCGATTCGCCGATCGCGCGATACTCGTCGAAGACTGACGGATGCAGGTATTCGACGACTTCGAGCTTCTCGCGTTTGGGCTGCAGATATTGGCCTTGGCATTGAATGAATCGAAAACGCCGAAGCGCTCCGCGGTCGCGGGCATCAACTGCATCAGTCCCCGCGCGCCTTTGTTCGAAATCTCGCGGGGATTGAAGTCCGACTCGGCCTTGATGACCGCCGAGATGAGCGCGACATCGACATCGAATTTCTTTCCGGCCTCGACGATCAGCTTGTCGTATTTCGAATGGAAGATCGGCGCGCGTTTCGCGTCGTAATGCCACGACTGCTTCGGGAAGATACCTTCCTCGATCATCTTCTGCGCTTCCGGCGTCGCTGCCATCTCGATCACTTCGTCGTCGAGGATGCGCTCGATCCGGGTGAGAGCCATCGTCATCGCGCCGCCGTTCTTGAACGTGAGCTGAATCGCGTTTTCGTCGACGAGCTTGTACCCGCTGATCTTCATCGAGCGGCCGTCGGTGAAGAGGGCAATGCTCGCGCTCGCTTGCGCAGCGAGAAAAAACACCACCAGCGGGACGACTTTTCTCATTTGGACCGACAACCGACAACCAGGAACCGACAACCGATTATGCCCGAGGATGATATTGGTCGTACATCTTCTGCAGTCGGGCCCGCGACACGTGCGTGTAAATCTGCGTGGTCGAGATATCCGAATGGCCAAGCATCAGTTGGACGGATCTGAGGTCCGCGCCGTTCTCCAGAAGATGCGTCGCGAACGAATGCCGGAGGACATGCGGGGAGATGTGTGACCGGATACCGGCCTTCCGGGCGTACTTCACGATCTTCATCCAGAAGGTTTGACGCGTCATCGGGCGTCCGCGATTGGTGAGGAACAGATAGACGCTGTTGTGCGTGTTGAAGTCCGGCCGGCTGCGCTCCATGTACGCCGTGATCGCGGCGCGAGCGCTATCGCCGAAAGGCACGATGCGCTCCTTCGATCCCTTGCCGAAAGTGCGGAGGAAACCTGCGTCAAGGACGACATCCTCCAGCTTGACCTTGATCAGCTCCGACACGCGAAGGCCGGTGGCGTACAGAAGCTCGAGCATCGCCGCGTCGCGGAGGCCGTCGGGTTTTGAGCAATCGGGCGCGGCGAGGAGGTCATCGACTTCCGATGGATGCATCGACTTCGGCAGCGTCGACCACAATTTCGGATTGTCGAGGTTCTCTGTCGGATCATGTTTGAGATGCCTCTCGGCGACGAGAAATCGAAAGAAACCGCGCAGCGCGGCCAGCGCGCGTGCAACCGATCGGGCGGAGATGCCACTCGATCGCATCGATTGGATGTAGCGCACGATCTGCTGTCGCTTCACCGATTCCAGCGCGTGCTGGTCGCGAACCGGCGAAGGTCGGTCGCGTACGAGCTCAGCGAGTTTTTCGCGAGTCCTTTTTCGACGGCCAGATAGTCGAGGTAAACAGGTAGGTAGGTCGTGAAGAAGGGCGTTTCAGGCACTTCTGCCTTCTGCTTTCTGCCTTCTGCCTGCAACAAGCTCTGCCATGTAAGAGCTGCGCACAAACGGTCCGGCGAAGACCGCGTGAAATCCCAGCGATTCGCCGATCCGGCGATACTCGTCGAAGACTGCCGGGTGCACGTATTCGACGACTTCGAGCTTCTCGCGTTTGGGCTGCAGATATTGGCCGATCGTCAAAATCTCG
>QHVX01000161.1:4325-18662 GCA_003222375.1 Acidobacteriota bacterium | reverse complement strand
ACGGCGGCGCGTACGGACGGCCGGTCGTCACATTGCAGAAGCCGCACGACCGCGTGCAGATGTCGCCCAGAATCATGAAAGTCGCCGTGCCGCGAGAGAAACATTCCGTACGGTTTGGGCACGCGAGCGACTCGCAGACCGAATGGAGCGACTTCTCGCGCAGCAGCGACTTGATCTCGTGCAGCTCCGCGAGATTGATCCGCTTTTCGCGAATCCAGGAAGGCAGACGGCTACCCACGAAGAAACGGTAGCACAGTGGAGCGACGGTCCCGCTCGGCGGGACCGACCAGACGGGCTCAAGCCCGTCCTACATCAGTGTCCCGGCGCGACCAGCGATTTTTCCAGCGACTTCGCGATCAGCTTCTCCGCCTCGGCTTCCGGAATGCCCTTCACAATGGCCACTTCGGAAACGAGGAGGTATTTCGCACGGTCGTACATCTTTTTTTCGCGGAACGAGAGGCTCTTCTTCTTCGAGACCTCGTTGAGGTTCTTGAGCACTTCGGCCACGTCTTCGAGGCGGCCGGTCTTCATCTTTTCCAGGTTCTCGCGGTAGCGGCCTTTCCAATCGGTATGGCTCTTCGTAACGCGCGCTTCAAGCAGGCTGAACAGACTCTTGATCTCTTTTTGCTGGTACAGGCGTCGGAGACCGACGCGATCGGTGTTCTGGGTCGGAACCATCAGACGCGAGTTATTTCCAAGAAGACGCAGATGGTAATAAGTATCGTCCGCTCCCATTCCCATGATCGCGGACTCTCCGATCTGCTCAACGACTGTCACGCCGTGGTTTGGATAAACGAGCTTTTCTCCGACCTTGAAACCCATTTTCGTAGTAGGCAAAGACGACTCCTTTCGGACTCAGACAGGATCCCTGAAGGGAACGGGATTTTACGTCACCGAACGGGAAAGCGTCAACGTATACCTCAGCACACTGTCAGTGCTGTCGCAGTTTTCGAACGAGCTGATGCAATCGGTCGAGCCCCTGTCTCCGCTCCGTTTCGTTTCCGGTAAGCAGGTCTTCGATCGCCTGCAACTCTGTGTAGAGTTCCTGTGGAGTGCCGCCGACCTCGGCCGTCGCGCGAGCGGGAACAGCAGCCGCTACGCTTGGACTCAGATCATTCACCATGCGCGTGGCCATTGCGCGAATCGATGGAACATCGTCGTGATCGAGTGCGCGCAGGATCGCTTTTGCGCTCGCGACTGCGTCGGCATAAGGGCTGTCGGGATTATCGAAAACTCGCGCTTGCACGAGTGTTAGAACGACGTTTCCGTATCCGGCTTTTTCATCAGCGTGCGTGAACAGGCGTACGGTTGCCTGTTTCGCGATCGCTTCGAAATCGACAGTCTTGTTCTGTCCGGGCTCGAGCCAGACATCGAGCTTCATCGTCTGCGTTTTCTGCGCCCCGCTGACTACCGGGAGGTAATCGATCTCGACGTGATCGGGATAAATGTGACGGTTTCGCGTCATCAGCATCATCCGGCGCGAAGGCGATTCAATCTGCAGCTTGTAGACAAAGGATCCGCGGATCTCGATCTTCTGATCCTTCGTGCCGACCGATGCGGATTGCGTCACGCGCCCCGAGTCGAACCGTTCGAATCCGGCGTATTCGTAAGTTCCATCGGTCCGGCGGCCGCGGAGGGCCTCGATGTCGTCGTTGACGATGCGACGCATCAGGTCGTGGGGCATGTCGCGCTTGCTGGCAGCCGCAACGCGGTCGATCGCTTTGGCGTCGTCGATCACACGTGCGAGCGGCACTTCAACGGCCACCGCGGCCAGGATGGAAGCCAGGATCATCATCATTGCAACTCCGAAAGAGCGCTCTTGCCCGGAAATCCCTTTCCGGAAATTCCGAGATGCTCGCAGATCGTGGCGCCCAGGTCGGCGAAGGTGCGGCGAGTGCCGAGGTCGCGCGCCTGCGAGACGTGCGGACCGGCGATGAGAAACGGAACGTACTCGCGGGTGTGATCCGTCGAGACGTCGGTCGGATCGCAGCCGTGATCGGCGGTGATGAAGAGGAGATCGTCCTTCCGCAGCGCTTTCAGCAATTCGCCGAGCTCCTGATCGAAAGTCTCGAGCGCGCGCGCATAGCCGGGAGCGTCGTTGCGATGGCCGTACTTGGAATCGAAATCGACCAGGTTCGTGAAGACGAAATCGGCGTTCGACTCTTTCACCAGGTCGATTGTCTTCCGCATGCCGTCGGAGTTCGACTCGGTGCGAATTTCCTTGTCGATGCCCACGCGATCGAAGATGTCGGCAATTTTTCCGAGACCGATCACCTGTTTGCCGGACTTGTGCGCGCGCTCGACGACCGTCTCGCCGGTCGGTCGCACGGAGAAGTCCTTGCGATTCGCAGTTCGCTTGAAGTGACCGCGCCCGGTGCCGACAAACGGCCGCGCGATGATCCGTCCGACGTTGTTCTCGCCCCGCATCAGCTCCCGCGCGATCGCACAGATCTTCCACAGCTCCTGAATCGGGATGACCTCTTCATGCGCCGCAACCTGAAAAACTGAATCGGCGGAGGTGTATACGATCGGAAATCCGGTCCGCATGTGCTCTTCGCCGAGCTCGTCGAGAATCACGGTGCCGGACGCCGGCTTGTTTCCGAGCGTTTTGCGGCCGATGCGGCGCTCGTACTCCGCGATCACCTCTTTCGGAAATCCGTGCGGATACGTGCGGAAGGGATCCTTCACGATGAGTCCCATCATTTCCCAATGCCCGGTCGTCGTGTCCTTGCCCGCGCTGACTTCGGCCATCCGCCCGAACGCGCTCTGCGGCCGCTCGTCACTCGCCGGTTTGGGCAGGGTGTGCAGCAGACCGAGTCGAGTCAGATTGGGCAGCTTCGGGTGCTGGCTCTCGAGCACGTGGCCGAGCGTGTTGGAACCTTCGTCGCCGAAATCTTTGGCGTCCGGCAGCTCGCCGACGCCGAGGGAATCGCAGACGAGGACGATCGCTCTCGCCATCAACGATGAACGATGAACGATGAGAGATGAACAGTCAACGGCGGCGACGCTTTACGGTCTTAACCGAAGTCACAATGATTGCGATTAGCTCATTCGCTTCCGCAATCAGCAGTTCGAGACGCTGACGCCGCACGATTCCGCTCTCGATGAGCAGTTCGAGCCAGTAGATTGTTTCGTCTAATTCTTGGAGTGCCGTCTCGAGTTTGCTGATCAATTCAGCATTGGAACGCGCGCGGAAAGCTTCGCGACAATGCGCGCCCGGCGAGGTTCCTGACCGGACGACTTGACGTGCGAGAAGGCGTGCGAGTTCATTTCTGGGCAATGCGATGTACAACTTGATAACGCGGAGCGCGAACAATTTCGTCCGATCGCGGAGCGTGTTCATCGTTCATCCTTCATCGTTCATCGTTACTTCAGGTGTTCGTGAACTAAGGGGCGAGAAACGGGCGCTGCATCTCCGAACTGGACGAAGGAGAGGAATCGCTTCCGCAGCTCTTCCGGATCGCGTTTGCCGGTGCCGAGCTGGATGCGCGCGATTGTCTCGCCGGCGCGCACCGCATCGCCGGTCCTGCGATCGAACAGAACATGCCGGCCTGGTAGGTGTCGATGGAGGTGACGTAGCCGCTGCGCGGCGCCTTAACCTCGATCGTTTCGCGGGGCTGCGGAAGCTTCGATGCGTTGCCACCCTGCGCGGCGATCCATTTATGCGCCTGCTGCAGCGCCCGGCCGGAGCGCAGCGCATCATCGAGGGCCTTGCCGGCTGACGCTTCGTCGAATTTTTTCGACATCACAAGGACGCGGACTGCCTGCGCGCGCGTGACGTCTTCGACATCTTTCGGCCCTTTTCCGGCCAGAACGTCGAGCGTCTCCGCGATTTCGTTCGCGTTTCCGGCGGCGACCCCGAGCGGGCGATCCATGTCGGTGATCAGCGCCTCGACGCGTGTTCCCGATCCTTCGGCGGCCGCGATGAGGCTCTTCGCGAGCGCCTTGGAGTCTTCGTATTTGCGCATGAACGCGCCGCTTCCGGTCTTGACGTCGAGGATCAACGCCGAAGCGCCCATGGCGAGCTTCTTCGACATGATCGATGCCGTGATGAGCGGCAGCGATTCGACGGTGCCGGTGACATCGCGAAGCGCGTAGATCTTCTTGTCGGCCGGCGCGATCCCCTCGGTCGACGTCGAAATGACGCAGCCGACTTCGGCGATGCAGCGCTCGAAGTCCTTTCGCGACAGCCGCGCGTTGAATCCCGAAATCGCTTCGAGCTTGTCGAGTGTCCCGCCGGTGTGGCCGAGGCCCCGGCCGGAGAGCATGCCGATCTTCACGCCGCATGCGGCAACCCATGGCGACAAAACGAGCGAGACTTTGTCGCCCACGCCACCCGTCGAATGTTTGTCGGCGATAAAGTCGTACTGATCGCGCAGATGCCACTGCTCGCCGGAGCGCAGCATCGCCTGCGTCAGCGTCGCCATCTCTTGTCCGCTCATTCCGTTGATGGCGACAGCCATCAGGAGAGCCGACATCTGGTAATCGGGGATGCCGCCGGCAGTGTAGCGATTGATGAATTCCTCGATCACACGAGGCTCGAGCGCCTCGCCGCGCCGCTTGCGATTGAGGACTTCGTAAACGCTGAGCTCCGACACGGCGGGGTAGCATACCGCAGCGATGAAAGCCGTCATTTTGCTCTCCGGCGGACTCGATTCCGCAACTGTCCTGGCCATCGCGAAGCACGACGGACGCGACTGCATCGCGCTGTCGTTCGCGTACGGGCAGCGCCACGAGATCGAGCTGGCCGCCGCGCGCAATGTCGCGAAGGCGATGGATGTCGTCGAGCACGTCGTCTATCCGATCGACCTTCGCGTCTTTGGCGCGAGCGCGCTGACTGACAACATCAAAGTGCCGAAGGACGCCGTCGGCGCGCCGGGCATACCAGTCACATACGTTCCCGCCCGCAACACGATTTTTCTCGCGATCGCGCTGGGAATGGCCGAGGCGCGCGGCGCGGACGAAATCTGGCTCGGCGTGAACGCAATCGACTACAGCGGCTATCCCGATTGCCGGCCTCAGTTCATCGAAGCTTTTCAAAATGTGATTCTGTGGGGAACGAAGAGCGGTATCGAGCGCGGCCGTCCGCGCCTGGTCACGCCGCTCATCAATTCGACAAAGGCGCAGATCATTCGCCGCGGCGTCGAGTTAGGCGTCGACTATTCGCTGACGCACTCCTGCTACGACCCCGACGCGGATGGGAGGGCGTGCGGGCATTGCGACTCCTGTTTGCTCCGAAAACGGGGCTTCGAGGAGGCCGGGGTGAAAGACCCAACACGATACCAACGATGAACGATGAAAGATGAACGATGAGCATCCAAGCCGAAATTCATCGTTCATCGTTCATCGTTAAGACATCAACACGATACCAACGATGAACGATGAAAGATGAACGATGAGCATCCAAGCCGAAATTCATCGTTCATCGTTCATCGTTCATCGTTAAGACATGCTCCGTGTCACCGAGATCTTCCACTCCATCCAGGGCGAATCGACGCACGCCGGACGTCCGTGCGCCTTCGTGCGCCTGACCGGATGCAATCTGCGCTGCCGGTGGTGTGACTCCGAATATACCTTCACCGGCGGCGAGCAGATGTCGATCGACGACGTCGTGGCGCAAGTCAAAGGCTACGGATGCAATCTGGTCGAGGTCACCGGTGGCGAGCCGCTCGCGCAAAAGGAGGCACTCGATTTGATCAAGCGGTTGGGCGACGAAGGTCTGGAAGTGCTCCTCGAGACCTCGGGCTCGATCGACGTCGCACCCGTTGATAAAAGATGTACAATAATAATTGATATTAAATGTCCATCTTCTGGCGAGGTCACAAAGAATCGGTGGGAAAATCTACAGCATCTGAAGCCGGACGATGAGATCAAATTCGTCATCGCCGATCGCGAAGACTACGATTGGGCACGAAAGGTGATCGACGCGCGCGATCTGAACCGCTGGACGGTCCTGCTCTCGCCGGTCTGGGGCGAATTGGATTTGAAAATACTGGCAGAATGGATGCTGGCCGACCGCCTTCCGGCGCGCCTCCAGACGCAATTGCACAAGCACATCTGGGGCGCGGAGGCGCGCGGCGTCTGATGATCAAACCGGTACTCGATCACATCGGCATCGCGGTCCGCTCCCTCGAGACGGCGCGCATTTACTCCGCCCTGGGGCTTTCGATCGACCATGTCGAAACCGTCGAGTCGCAGGGCGTCAAGACGGCCTTCATCCGCGTCGGCGACGCGAACGTGGAATTGCTCGAGCCGGTGTCGGATGATTCGCCGATCGGAAGGTTCATCGAGAAGCGGGGCGAGGGAATCCATCACATCTGTTTTCGAGTAACGAATCTGGAATGGCATCTCGAAAAACTGAAAAGCGAGGGCTATCGGCTGATCCACGACGCGCCGGTTCCGGGCGCGCAAGGATGTCGCGTGGCGTTTCTCCATCCGTCGGCGGGGAACGGCGTGCTGATCGAGCTGAGCGAAACGGTGCAATGATCGACGGCTTCGAGGCCTCGGCATCGGTCATCATCAATCTGGTGAATCCGAAGGAGAAATTCTTCGGCATTCTGCTGTCGATCACGCCCGCCGGAATCACGATGCGCGCGATCAACCTCGATTCATTTGAAGACTGGACGCGCCAGCTCGCGCGCGGTGACGAGCCGAGCCTCGACCTGATCACGATGTTCGTCCCGCTGTTCCGCGTCGAGCGCGTTTTCCTCGATGAGCCCTCCGGAGCAATCAAGTCGTACGGGCAGCGATTCGAGGAAGTCGTCGGAATGACGATCCAGCAGTACCTTCATCTTCAATAATCTCCTCCAGACGGTCACCTTCCCCTCGGCCGGCACTGGCAATGTCGGCGAAACAGTCCAGCGGCCATCGGCCTCTTCGCGAACGATTCGAAAGAATTGCTGCTCGCGCGCGGCGGGCACGCGTTGCTTTCCGGCCGGCGGGATCGGAATTGCGGTGTAGCCGGGATCGGTCAGGAAAATGAAGCGTGCGGCCGGCGGTCCGAGCCGCCACTGCGCGTCGTGATTGCGGAGCGCGAGCTCGATCGTGAGCGGCGCGTTCGGATCGAAATGCTCGCGCGCCGCGTACCAGTCGGCCGCTGTGCCATAGAGATGCGAGTCGGTCACCGGCACGACGTGGCCGTCGTCGATCGCGACGATGCGCGCGGGATCGATCATCCCGACCGTGATGGCGTACCGCGAAAAGACGGCCTGCGGTCCATCGCCATTGCCCTCGTGTTTTCGCAACCACGCCAGGCCGCCGAGGTACCAGGCGGGGGCGCGGGCGGCAAGGGAGGGGGCGGTTTTCGGCTGCGTCCAGATCCAGCGGCCTTCCAGCTCGATGCCCTTGCGCGTCAGATCCTGGTAGTAATTTCGCTGCCGCAGCGATGTGAAAAGAGTCGTTGCGAAAAGGAGAATCAAAACAACGATGGTCCACCGCTGTCGCGACATTCCTGCCGCGATCGTCAAAACGGCGACGAGAAACGCGACGAACGCGAAGCTGTACCGCCATTCGAAATTCGAAGCCACCGGCAGAATCGGCAGGATCATCGCGATCAGCGCCAGGACGACAAACGCAACTGCGCGCACACGCTGCCGCCAGATGAACATCGCAAGCGCGATGACGATGCACGCTGCCCAGACGAAGAATGCCCACACCGGCGCAGGGCCGGCGATGTGAATCCACAGCGCGTACGGAAAATGCGTAACCTCCTGGTTACGGATTACGTCGGATGCGTAACCACCGATCAGACCTGTCATGTACCAGCGCCACGCGATGAACACGATGAAAGCGATCACAGGCGACACGAGCTCGCGCCACGGCCTCTTTTCGTAACGCGACTGACAGACGAAGAAGATCGGGACCGTCGCGTAGACCTCTTTCGACAGCATGGCGAGGAGGTAAAAAACCGAGGCGAGAATCGTCCACCGCCCGCCGCGCCGCCAAGCGAGCATCGCCGCGAGCGCGAAGACCAGTCCCTCGACGTAATGCCGGATCATCAATGTTCGCGTCGCGTAGACCGCGGCCCAGGTCGTCAGAAAGACGGCCGAGCCGAGCGCTGCGTATAAATCGGGGACGTAATGCCGCAGCAACAGATAGAGAAAGACTGCCGCCAGGATCATCGCGAGGAGTTGGTGGATGTAGAAGAGTCTGGGGTCGAGTCCGTGCAGAAAAAGATCGAGCTTGAACGACGCGAGCTGCATCGGCGAGAACGTGTGGGCCGCCAGGTGCGTGTATTCGGAGGGGTCGAAAAAGACGCCGGCGAGCGGCTGCTGGATCGACTCGATCAGCAACTGCGGATCGTCGTACAACCACCACCCGCCCAGCGCCGTCACGTGCACTGCAATCGCGACGATCACCAGCGCCAGGATTGCCGCTAGCGATCGAACGCGCATCGGTCGTCATGATAGATTGACCGGTCGGAGGAACGATGTCGAAATTTTCACGCGCCGTAGCCATCGCGATGCTGCTGGCGGCGGCGCTGCCCGGATGCAAAAAAGAAAAAACGGCCGAGACGGAGGAGCCGGCCACATTCACATTCACGGTCTATCCCGGCTCGCGATATCTCGCGCAGCTCACCGAGCTCGACAAACGCGCGGCCAGACGCCACCGCCGATCGCCATCTACGATACCGACGCGCCGCTCGATTCCGTCGCGAATTTCTACGCCAAGGCCTACGGATATTCGAAAGTCGCCGTCGACGCGACCAACAATCTCAGCGCTGCGAAACCGGCAGCCTACTACCGCAACGGCGAGCTCTCGGGAGATGTCAAAGCGATCGAGGAGCTTCTGAAAAAGCTCAACGTGAAGACGGAGATCGCGAAGGCGCAGGGAAAGTATCGGGCCGTGGAAATCGAATCGAAGATGAACCGGCCGCGCGTCACGATCCAGCGGCCGTATTTCGACGTCATCAGCTCGCAGGTCGTCGATCGCACGATGATCCTGATGGCTCCGTGACCCAGCCCGCGCCTCGCGCGCTCATCGCCGGACTCGGATTAATCGGCGGCTCGATCGGGATCGCTCTCCGCGCGCGCGGATGGCGCGTCGCCTTCGTCGATCCGAACGTCACTCTGGACGCCGCACGGCGCGCCAACGCCGCCGACGAAAAAGTCGAGGTGTTAGGCGGGGCGGATCTCGTGATTCTGTCAACTCCGGTCGATGTTGCGGTTCAGCTTCTCGGCACCCGGCACGCGGCACGCGGCACCATCACAAGCGCTTGTAGCGTGATGCAGCCGCTTCGAGACGCCGGTGGCAAGAACTTCATCGCCGGCCATCCGCTGGCCGGCTCACACGAACGCGGCCTGGCAGCGGCGCGCGGTGATCTTTTTCGCGGTTGCTCATGGTTCGTCGATCGCGAGGACGCGGTCGTGAGCAGAATGATCGCCGACTGCGGCGCGCGAGCGGAGATCGTGACAGCGAAGGAACACGACGCTGCCGTCGCGCTCACGAGTCATCTTCCGCAGGTCCTGTCGACCGCGCTGGCCGCTTACCTCGAGCAACACGGCATCGAGGAACGCTTTGTCGGCAGCGGACTGCGCACCTTTCTGCGACTGGCGGGGAGTGACGCCTCGGTCTGGATGCCGGTTGTGAAAGCGAACAGCGAGCGAATCGGGCCGCATGCTGATGCCGTCGCAAAGATCGCCAGGGAGATTCTCACGGGAGATGCGACCGCATTCGAGCGCGCGCAACGGCTCTGGGCCCGGTTGCTATCATCCGCGCCGCGATGAATTCGACCTGGTTCCACGTCGGCGTGCTCTACGCGGTCGCGGTGTGGCTGGCCCGCCGATGGGGAAGCAACTTTCCGTGGCGCATCGCCGCTCATTTTTCTGTGGCGGCCGCTGACCGGACCGTACGTCAACATTCCGGTCGACATCGTCCAGCAACTGCCGCCGTGGTCGGCGGCCATTCGAAGTCATCGCGCCGAGAACTTCGAGCTCAACGACATCGTGATGCAGATCGTGCCGTGGGCACATCAGGTGCGCGAAGCATGGAAGTCGATGCATTTCCCGCTTTGGAATGCGCTGTCAGGTGCGGGTTATCCGCTGCTTGCGAACGGACAGAGCTCGGGACTCTCGCCCCTCCGATTTCTCGCGCTCCCGCTTCCACTCGGCCAATCGTTTACCGCCGAAGCGGCGATGAAGATCCTAATCGCCATGTCGTTCATGTACGCGTTCTGCCGCCGCCGCTGGAGCGAGCTGCCGAGCGCGTTCGGCGCGATCTGCTTCGGCTACTGCACGTTCGTGCAGACGTGGCTTCACTTTCCACTCGTGACGGTCGGCGCGTTTCTACCAGCCGCATTTCTGACGCTCGACCTGCTCATCGAGCGCGTGACCTGGCCGCGTTTTGTGGCCACGATCGCTGTGTGGGCGGTGATGTTGTTCGGCGGACATCCCGAGACTGTCGCGCACATCTTTTTTCTGGTCGGGCTGTATTTGATTTTTGTCCTGGTGCAACGGGCCGTCACTCTTCGACAAGTCGGAATCTTCATCGCGGCCGTCGCGCTGGCCGCGATCATCGCGTCGCCGTTCCTCGCGCCGTTCGCCGAGGCGCTGCATAAGTCGAAGAGGTATCAGGAGCTGCAAGTCCATCCGAATGCCATCGGCTATTACTCCGACTTCCCGTCGATGGTCATCCTCTTTCAGCCGCACTTCTTCGGACATGTTCCGTACGAGAAAGCGTGGGGACCGGAAGTCGCCGAGTCCATCACCGGATTCGCCGGCGTCCTCGGCGTCGCGGCGTGGTTCGGATTGCTGATTCGCGCGGTCGTGCGGCGCCGCTGGCGCGATCCCGAATTTTTCTTCGTCCTCGCCGCGCCCATCATCCTCGGCATCATCCTCGGCTGGCCGGTTGTCAGTCAGGTCTTTCACTTCGCGTTCGCACTGGCCGCCAATGCGCGTCTGCGGCTGATGTTGTGCTGGCTAGTGGCCGCGATGGCGGCTGCCATCATCGACGTCACATTGCGCGAGCGTCCCGTGTATCTGCTCGCCGGCGCGGCGCTCAGCGCTGCGATGCTCCTCTACCTGATGATGCGAATGCCGTTTCCCGACGCGGTCAGAAAAGACACCGCGATGCTGGCCATTCTGCCGAGCCTCGTGGTGATCGCGGTTTCGATTCTGTTCATCCTGCCGGCGCGCGCGCGTCCGATTGTCGCGATGATCGTGCTGGTCGCAGTCATCTCCGAGCTTTGGGAAGCGTCCAGCGGATGGAATCCGGTGCTGCCGCAAGAGCGGAGTTATCCGAGCACTCCGCTGATCGAGCGATTGCAGGACATCGTCAAGCGGACGCCGCGCAGCGCGCCCTTTCGCATCGTCGGTTTTGGTCCGGCGCTTTTTCCGAATGCGCAGGCCATCTATGGATTCGAGGACATCCGTGCCCATGATCCGATGGCGAACGGCCGTTACGTCGGCGTCCTGCGCGTCGTGACGGGCTACAACACCGGCGATTACTTTGCGAAGTGGGAAAACGCCGACACGCGCTTTCTCGATTTTCTGAACGTGAAGTACATCATCACCAGCCGCGGCGTGGAGCTGAGAGACAAGCAGCGGTACACCGCAATTTACGACGCGAAAGACGGCCGCATCTTCGAGAATCGCGACGTGCTGCCCCGCTTCTATCCCGCGCGCAACGTGCTGCTCGAGTTCAAAGGCGACTACTTCGCTCGACGATTGGTCACCGAAAACGATTGGGCCCACACCGGAGTGGTGAAGACGTTGCCGGTCGAGAGCGACCGCATGCGGCAGGACCTTCTCGCGCCGCGGCCGGTGAACGCGCCCGAAGCGAAGCTAACCATCACCGATTCATCGCCGACCGATTTTCGAATGCGCCTGCACGCGCCGCGCTACACGCTCATCGTGAGCAGTCAGCCGATCTGGCCGGGATGGCACATCCGCCGCAACGGCCGCGCCGTCGACGCATTGCCCGTCAACGGCGCATTCCTCGGCTTCACCGTTCCGCCTGGCGATTGGGACATCCGCGTCTTCTATTTTCCGGCGTCGTTTTACGCCGGCCTGGCGGCGTCGTTGATCACGATCGTCGTGTTGATCGTGATTTCGATTCGCCGGCGTGGTCACTTGCGATCGTAGACGACGACGCTCTTCAAGATCTTCCTCGACTGCGGGTCGACGGCCACGAACGTCAGGCTGTGTCCGTCGTCCGATTGCACGGCGCGATAGGCGAAGACTGCCTTGCTGTTCAGATTGAACGTTGCGTCAACACTCTGGTTGTCGATGGTGCGAAGGCTGACGCTGTCGACGTCGGGAATGCCGGTGACGCTATGCGGCCTGCCGTCATACGCCGCCACGAAATTTCCGAGGAACCATCGGCCGTCCGCGCGCTGGCTGTTGACCGTGCAGTGCACACGCTGTCGCTCCGATTCACATGTCATCGTCTCGCGCTGTCTCGCATCGGCACCGCCGCCGTAATGCGTCCTTCCGCGATTGAGCGTCCACGTTCCTGTGAGTGCATCTGCGAGAACCAGGACGATCAAAGCGCTTTTCATAGGCTCTCCTCTGCGGCCGAAATCGATCGCGCCTTCCATCCGATTGCGACGATACCGAAGACGAGCACCAGCGCCATCGGAATGAGCGATCGCGCATCGCCGGCGCCGAAGAGTGGCTCGCCGAGGTTGAAGGAGGCCCATTCGGAGGGGTTGGAGCCGGGCGGGTGGCGTTGAAAAACGATCGCCTCGTCAAATGTCATTCGATTCACGGAGGTGTGACCCGTGAATGTCGCCGCGCTCCACGGCGGCGTGATGGGCACGCTCGGCGAAAATCGGCCGTGGATCAACAGCGGAAAAATGTACTGGGTTAACGGGCGAGGAATGGATCCGGATGGCTGCGGATCGACTGCCGCCGCTGCGAAGTTGATCGCGAACGAAATCACGGCCAGCGCGACCAGCATCGGGCGCAGCCATCCTCGGCAGCGCAGCATCAGAAGCGCGAGCAGCGGGATGGCCGGCACGAGATAGCGCGCGCCGATGCCGAAGCCGCCTTCCCAACCATTGAATGAAGAATTGATAACGAAAAATATTACGAAAATTAGTACGATTTCGAGAGCGCCCTTTTCGCGATCGCGAAACCAAAGGATCGCGCCGGCAATCGCCATCACCAGAACAGGGGCGAAATGGAACAGCCCCCGATAGGAGGACACGCTGATTCCGTAGATCGCATCGAGACTCGGCAATCGAAAAATGCCGAACGCCGCACCTTTCGTGAGGAATCGCTGGTCTTCATGCGCGAGGCTGAGCGTCAGAAAACTGCCAAAGCAAATCTTCTGATAGATCGCGAGGAGGACCAGCGGCGCAATTGCGCCGGCGACGAATCTGATCTTTCGGGTGACGGCGAGGACGATCAGCGCGGGCGCGCAGAGATAGTTCATCGCCGTCGCGAGACCTGCGGCAAATCCGCCGAGGACGCGCCGTTCCGATGTCAGCGCGAACAGAAGCAACGCGCCGCTCGGCACGTGCAACATGAAAATCGTCGAGTAGGGGAGAAGCTGCGTCGCGAGCGCCGCGGTCAATGCGATGGTCGCCGACCACGGAGCGCTGAATCCTTTACGCCGCGCATAGCGATAGAGCATCCACGGGATCAGCGCGCCGGCCAGCGCAACGCACAGCGTCGTGAGGATGTAGGTGTTGAGGATGATCGCTTCGATCGAGTCGCTGGGATTGATCGCGAAGAGGATTGCGTACGGAATCGCGGCGATCCACGAAAGTGCCGGCGATTTGTTCGAGTAGATGTGGCCTGCGGCGCGCGAAACATCGCCGGTGTTCGACGCGTAGTCGTCGATTGCGAAGGTGTGGCGCTCGACGATCGCTCGCGTGAGATCGAATTGCGAGTTCTGATTCCAGCCGCCGCCGGCCTGGAAATACGCGTAGGTGACGAACGTCAGCAGAAAGAGCCAGAAGGCAAGCTGGCGGTCGGCGACGCTCATCGGTTGGACGTCATCCTGAGCCGCGCAGACGGCGAAGGATCTCGTTGGGGATCCTTCCCCTTCGCTACGCTCAGGGTCAGGATGACGAGCTGGCGGTCGGCGACGCTCATCGGTTGCACAGTAGTTTAGGCTACGAGTGATGCGGCGCCGCGATTGGGTGGATCTCGCGATTGTGCTGGGCGTGTGGGCGGCCGGCATTGCGCTGATCTCGCCACGCGGCAACTTTCCGGTGCTCGACGATTGGGACTTCTCGATCGCGACGTGGAACTTCGCGCGCACGGGACACTTTCACTTCACGCCGTTCACTGCTGTCAGCTTGCGCGCGATGGTGCTGTGGGGCGCTGCCTGGACGCGTGTCTTCGGCGAGTCATTCGAAGTGCTGCGCGCGTCAACGCTCGCTCTTGCCGC
>QHVX01000161.1:0-4207 GCA_003222375.1 Acidobacteriota bacterium | reverse complement strand
TGTGCGCGTCGGCAGTGGCATTCCTGCTGATCTGGCGCGGCATCGCGAGCGAAAACGCTGTTCTGACCGCAGTGGGATGTTGTGTGGCCGTCGTGTCGTGCTTCGTCCGGCAGACCGGCGTGATCAACATCGTCGCTCCGCTGATCGTCGTGTTTTTCGTGCGAAAGCGCTTCGTGCCGATCTTCATCGGCGCCGGCGCAGTGATCGCCCTGATTTTCTTCATCCGTCCCGAGTGGCTGTCGGGATCGCCGGCGGAATTCGCGTCGCACTACAAGGTCTGGCACGAGGTGTCATTTCGCGTTCCCGACATGATCACGCTCGCGTATCACTACGTCGTCTTCAACTTCCAGAACGTCGGCCTCTTTTTTCTCCCGCTTGTCGCGCCGCTGATTTTTCTGCGGCGCAGGTGGCAGGAGATCGCGATCGCGATCGTCCTCCTCTTCCGCGTCCAGCACCTCCTGAACCTCGGCGTCGCCATGCCGTACTTCGCGTTCAAGTCGCAGGAGGACATCCTCCAGGGAAATGTGTTCATCGATTTCGGACTCGGCCCGCCGACGCTGATCGATGTGTGGTCGCTGCAGCGGCCGTATCCATTTCATTTGACGCACGCGGGCGATCTGATCGTCACCTACCTCAGCGTCATCGCAGGCGCCCTTTTGGTTGCGAACCTGTTCCGGCGAGGCAATCTATTGTTCGCGCTCGCGATCGCGCTGGCGGCAACCGGCACGGCGGCGCTGCTCGGATCGGGTTTCTACAGCGACCGCTACTCGCTGGACTCGGCGTGGAGCATCGGAATCGCTTTGCCGCTGATCATTCCGTGGGAGAAGCGCGCCGCGCGGACGACCGCGGTCATCGTCCTGATCGCCGTGGCAATATTTGGTACGTTATCAGTACGTGAATATTTTGCATGGAATCGTGCACGCTGGGAGGCTTACAACTCGCTCCGCGCCGGCGGAGCTCCGGTGACTGCTATCGATGGCGGAAGCGAGCCGACGAACTTGTACGAAGTCTCGAAAATGAATCGCGATGAGGCGCGCAAGCGGACGATGTTCCGTCCACCGCGAACGTACGTGATCACTTTCGGTCCGATGCTGGGACACGTGGTCGTCGCGCGTTTTCCATTCGAGGGCTGGTTCGGATTGCATCGCGGAGACGTCTTCATCGTGAAAAGGCAGTGATGCGACGCCGCGACGTCATCGAGCTGGTGGGCGTCCTGGCCGTGTGGGCGGTGGCGATCATCGTCATCGATCCGCGCGGCAACTTTCCGCTCGGCGACGACTGGGACTTTGCGATCGCAACCTGGAACTTCGCGCACACCGGTCATTTCAAGTTCACGCACTTCACGGCCGTGAGCCTTCGCGCGCAGGTGGTGTGGGGCGCGCTGTGGACGTGGGCGTTCGGCGAATCGTTCCGCGTTCTTCGCTATTCGACTTTGGCGCTGGCGGCGCTGACGATCGTCGTGATCAATCGAATGTTGTCACGGGCAGGCGTTCCGCGAACGCCGCGTGTCATCGCGATGCTCGCATTCGCATTCCATCCAATTTTCCTGTGGGCGTCGTGCACGTACATGACCGAGGTACCGTTCGTATGCGCGTCGGCGGTGGCGATGTACTGCTTCCTCCGCGGATTCGATGAGGATCGCCGCGCCTGGATCATCGCGGGCTGCGTCGCGGCGATGTTTTCATGGTGGGTGCGACAGACGGGTGTCGTCAATCTCGTCGCGCCGCTCGCGATCGCACTTTGGCGCCGTCGATTCAAGGATGCCGTGGCGATCGGAGCCACGTCGGCCGTTTTTGCTACGCTTTTCTTTTTCAAACGCGAGTGGCTTTCGGGATCGCCCGAGGAATTCGCGGTGCACTATCGGATGTGGGGCGAATCATCGTTCCGATTGCCGCAATTCGTCGAGGTCGCGTACCACTGGTTCGTCTTCAATGCGCAGAACATCGCGCTCTTTTTTCTGCCGCTGGTTGCTCCGCTCGCGTTCGTGCGGCGCACACGCGCACAACTCGTGATTCTCGCCCCGGTCGCGCTCGTGATCTTCGCGCGCGTGCAATCTCTCATCAATGCCGGACACCCGATGCCGTACTTTGCCAACCCGTTCTGCTGTGACATCTTCGCCGGCAATATCTTCGTCAACTTCGGCCTCGGCTCGCAGACGCTGGCCGGTACATTCCCGTTCGTGTTGCCGTACGCCGCGCGTCTCGCGCTGACTTACGCGGCTGTTTTGCTCGCAGCTCTGCTGTGCGTGAGCCCCTCACCCGGCGCTTCGCGCCACCCTCTCCCCGCTAGCGGGGAGAGGGACAGGGTGAGGGGCACTGCCGCAGCACTTTCTCTTGGTACGGCAATCGTTGGAACAATCGCGCTACTGGGATCGGGTTTGTATGTCGATCGCTACGCGCTCGATTCCGCGTGGTCGCTGGTCGTCTTCCTGGCGCTCGTCATTCCGTGGGAACGCGCGAAGGCCGTTGCAATAACATCACTAATTATCATGACTATTTTCAGCACGTTCTTCGTCGCGGAGTATCACGCGTGGAACCGCGCCCGATGGAAAGCCTTCGAGGATCTGCGCGCCCGCGGGATTCCACTGCAACAAATCGATGGCGGCGCGGAAGTGTGGAGCTACTACGAGATGTCGCACATGGATCAGCGGTGGCGCCGCATCCGTCAATTCGGTCTCGCGCCGCGGCGATTCGTGATCGCTTTCGAGCCGCTGAAGGGCTACCGAGTGATCGCGCGCTATCCGTTCGGCGTGCGCGGTGGGCTGATCTACGTCAACGAAATTTCCTGTTGAGGCGTTCGCGCGCCATCGTGTCGACGCGCGCGAGCACCGGACTGAGCGCCTCGCGCTGTTTCTCGATCAACTGCGCGATCCCGCTCTTCGCCAGCGTGAGCATGGCGTTCATCTCTTCTTCGGTGAATGTCGCGGTTTCGCCGGTGCCTTGCAACTCCACGAAACGGCCTTTGTCTGTCGCGACGACGTTCATGCGAGCGTCGGAACGCCACCGATGATGCCGACCGAGACCGCGGCAACGAAGGCGCTGACCGGCCAGCTCACGAGATTGCCATCGACGTAGAGACGGCCTAAAGCGAGCGTCAGCGCGACGAACGCGCCGGTGATGGACGCTGTGCGCGTGCCGCCGTCGGCCTGGATGACGTCGCAGTCGATCCACACCGTGCGTTCCCCCAGGAATTCGGGGTTGATCGCGGCGCGAAGCGAGCGCCCGATCAGCCGCTGAATCTCCATCGTGCGGCCGCCCTGTTTTCCTTTCGAGGCCTCGCGCTCCGTTCGCTCGGTAGTTGCGCGCGGCAACATTCCGTATTCGGCAGTGACCCAGCCGCGTCCTGTCTTGTACAGGAACGGCGGAACTTTTTCCTGCACCGATGCCGTGCAGATCACGCGTGTGTCGCCGACGTCGATCAGCACCGAGCCTTCGGCGTGCTTCGTGAAATTCGGAGTGATGATGACCGGGCGCATCTGCTCGGGCGCGCGTCCGTCGGCCCGAACCTTGGCCGGCGTCATACCATCACCTTTTCCTCGATGACGGCGCCCTTGGGGACGACGACGATGCCCGACTCGGTGACGGTGAAGTGCTGGCGATCAAACTCCGGGTCATATCCGATCGTGGTTCCGGACGGAATCTTCACGCCCTTGTCGATGATCGCGCGCCGAATTTTCGAATGACGTCCGACGTCGACGCCGTCCATCAGGATCGATTCGTCGATGTCGGTGTACGAATGTACGCGCACGCGCGGATGCAGCACGCAGCGATTGATCGTGCCGCCGGAGATGATGACGCCGTCGGAGACCATCGAGTCGGTTGCGATGCCCACGCGCTGGGTCTGGGCGTCGGCAAACACGAACTTCGCGGGCGGCAGATTCATCGGCGCCGACACGATCGGCCATTGCATGTTGTACAGATTGAAAAGGGGAGTGACCGACACGAGATCGAGGCAGGCGGCGTAGTACGACTCGATCGTCCCGACATCGCGCCAGTAGCCGCGGTTGTATTCCGCTTCGCCGGGAATGAAATTCTTCGCGAAGTCGTACGCATAAACCTTCATCCGCGGATACATGGCCGGGATGATTTCCTTGCCGAAGTCGTGGGCCGCGTCGCGCAGCGCGTTGCGCTGCAGGACGTCGATCATGACGTTCGCTTTGAAAATGTAGTTGCCCATCGACGCCAGGACCATGTCGGGCCGGTCCGGA
>QHVX01000160.1:2455-7333 GCA_003222375.1 Acidobacteriota bacterium | reverse complement strand
AGCCGGCCGTAGCCGTCGCCTCTGTGATGACGAAGATCGGACTGAATGGTCAACGCGACGAACAACACCGCGATCGCGATCGCGGCGTATCGAAAGTTCTTCAGTGTCAGGATGCGCTTCCGGCTGCGCCGGTCGCGGATCGGAACGATGAGGTCGGGCCTGTGTCTCATGCATGACGCTAACGCAAACGATTTGCCAAATGTAAGTTCCTAGCATGGCCAGAGTTGCAATCATCGGCCGCGGATGGGGCCAGCGCTCGCAGGCACCGAATTTTCGGGACGCCGGGCTCGACGTTGTCGCGATCGGCGGGCGCGACAATTGGCGATCGCTGATTAGTCAACATGTTGACCTCATCAGCGTCGCGATGCCGCCTTCGCAACATCTCGAGATGGCGAACGCGGCGCTGGAAGCGGGAAAGCATGTCGTCTGCGAAAAGCCGACCGCGTTGAACGTCGCCGAAGCGGACCAACTCGTGGCGGCGGCGCGCAAGCATCCCAATCAGATCGCGATCATCGATCACGAGTTGCGCTTTCTGCCATCGTTCATCGCCGCGCGGCAACGCATCGGCGAAATCGGAGCCATTCGATACGCAGAGGTGCGCTACGCCAGTCCGAGTCGCGGCGATCGCAGCCGTCCGTGGAACTGGTGGAGCGACGCAAAGGAGGGCGGGGGTGTGTGGGGCGCGGTCGGCTCCCACTTCGTCGACGCCCTTCGCTACCTTGGCTGCGAAATCGAATCGGTCCAGGCGACACTCGCAACGATCATCAAGGAACGCTCCGGCAAGCCCGTGACCTCAGATGATTTCGCGGCCGTGCATTTGCGTCTTCGCGGAGGCGCACTCGCGGCTATGACGTTCAGCGCAGTCGCCTCCGGCCCCGACGAACCGACGGCGCTGACGATTCATGGCGAGCACGGCGCATTCCGCCTGACAGGCGAAGAACTGCTGTTCGCGAAGCCGCGGGGGCCATTGGAACGGATCGCGGGCGGCGATCTCTCGCAACGGCCGGGCAACTCACCCGGCGGCGCCTTCGGCACCGGCACCTATCTCCTCGGCGTTGCGCTTCGTCGCGCGATCGACGACGGCGACCGCAGCGCGCTCGCGCCGGCCGCGACATTTGAAGACGGACTCGCGCAGCAACGCGTTCTGGACGCCGCTAGAAGCTGAACGAGAATCCGACTCCGACCACCGGCCAGTACTTGTAATTCTTGATGTCGTTCTCGGTCTTGGCGCGCTCCGCTTCGAGGTTCGTGTAGAACGACGCAGGAACGATCGCCGGATTCGTCGGATGCGCCTGCACGCTCAACTTCGGTGAGCCTTGATAGAGGACGCCGAGATCGAAGGTCAGGCCGAATCCGTGTCCGCTCGGCTTGCCTCCCCATCCGATGCCGGCGTATGGAGAAGTCTTGTTGAACTTGACGTCACCGGTGACGTTTCCAATCGCGTCACTCGGATAGGGAACGCCGTTGACGGTGATCGTCTGTCCAGGCTTCGATGCGAGATCGATCTTGTTGCTGTTGCCGTAGACGCCCCCGGTCAAACGAAAACTGGAAGCGAGCGGATAAAGGTCGAGGAGAGCGCCGAAGTTGTTGAACTTCAGCTTTCCGTTGTACGCGATGCTTTCCTTGTGCAGATCGCGCGAGTAGTCGCCGGTGTGCGCCGCAACGCGAATTCCGAATAGCGGCGTGATTCCGAATCCCGCGCTCAGGCCGTAGCCGAGCGTGTTGACCTCGGGAGTGATGCTGACCGCGAACAGTGGCGTTCCGAAAAGAGCGACAGCCAGGAATACGAATTTCTTCACTTACTCCTCCGTGATTCTGCGGATTGACGATGAGCCATTTTGACCCTATTCTCGCCTGATTCCATCGTCAACGGTGATCAATGACAAGGCTTCGCTATGTGGTCTGTGTGGTTGTACTGCTCTGCGGTTTATCTGCGTTCGCGCAGACCGCTCCACTCCCCGTGGGTCCTTTCCCACCGCCAATCACCGCATTCCGCGGGCGATATCTCGATTCGACAAACACCCAGGATTTTCAATCGCAGCCGCGGACACTCCGCGCGGCCTGGACAAAATCTGCTCCGGAACTCGACAGACTCTTCATGATCATCGGTGGCGGTACGTTCGCCAGTTACAGACTCTCGACATTTGCCTCGCGAGTGGCGACGGAACCGCTCGCCACCTCACTTCACGGCGAAAAGCTTCTCCCGCCCGAAATGCGCGTCGATCCCGAGCGGCCCGGCTCGGGATGGGTCACGCCGTTAACTGACGGTCAGGAGCGTTTGTTCGACTTCGATTGGGATGACCGAGGCAACATCTACATCGCGGCCTCATTCTGGGGTTGGGGGATCGTCGACCTGAATGGTGGCCTCGTCAAACAGATTCCCGACGACGTCTTTGCCCTTCACGTTTTCTCTTTCCGAAATGGCAACACTTACTACGCTCTCGTTGGAGAAAACTCGACGTCGAAACTGTACGACGTTACCAATCCTTCGAGTCCAACCGTAATCAAACCGTTGTCGTTCGCGATGATCCGCTGGGCAAAAGCGAACAACGGCAATTTGGTAGCGTTCATCACGTCGGACCTAAAACTTCACATCGCCGATGCCGTAACTCTCGCTTCCGGCGGAATGGGAACCACGGCCTCGGGCACATCCTGGGTCGACGTCACCAGCGATGGGACAGCCTTCTACGGTCTTGCGCGAGACAGCAGCACCACGTTTTCCCTTTACCGCATTTCGAACGATCCCACTGGCATCACAACAACCCTTATCGACTCCGGCGCCGGCGGTTTTTTTACGGCTCTCGGATATGGCGCGGGTTATGTTTTTGTTGAAGGTTTTCAAGCAGTGATTTCGGGTCCACTCGCGCCGCGGGGTCTGTTCTATCGCATCCGATCGACGCCAGTTCTCAAGACCGACGCCTCAACGTTCTTTCAGTCAACATATACGGAGCATTTCCTGGCATGGGGTCTTTTTCCGCCCGTCATTTATGCACGCCAGGGCCAAACGTCTCTCGTCCTTCCTGTCTACGGTCTGGGCGATGTTTACGACCTCGCTTCAGCATTGCCAGCGACAGACCTGATGGTCTTGCAGTCGGCTCCCGCTTTGGTCGTACGCAGCGGATCGATCACGTATGCCTTGACGGTGAGCAATGGCGGCGGAAGTGCCGCGGGTAACGTCGTCGTCACGGATACGCTGCCCGCAAACACTACCTTGACAAACTTGGTCGTGCCGGCTGGATTCAGTTGCACGACCGCATCGGGACCGGTGATTTGCACGACGCCGACGCTGGCTGCCGGTGCAACAGCAACGGTTCGAATGACTCTTACTGCGCCGGACAGCATCGGAACTCTATCGAACGCGCTGGCGGTGACTTCAGAGAATCCAGATTCGAACCTCGCCAACAACAACGTCACGACAACCACTGCGGTCGTCGACCTCACAGCATTACCGATGCTGCCACTCCCGGTGCTTTTGCTGTTGGCGATATCGCTTGCAGTTATCGGCTCTTTCTGGCTGCGCGTGGTTGCTCACTGAGCCACCAGCACGCAAAAACTATGGCGAACATGCCGGCCAGTCGCCAAAAGAATTCGGTTCCGACCCACAAATTTTGTTCGACCGAGGAGTAAATCTTCATGGTCCGCGCATACGTCGATTCGATAGAAACGGCCAGCGACAGCACGTGGGTGAGCATCACAACGATGCACGACGCAAGAAATGGCAAGAAGCGCCCTCGCATCGCAAAAAGCGCGGCGAGAAGGATGATGTTGTACGTCAGCTGATCGGCGGGAATCGTGGCCGTCGGAGCGACGCACAGCCGCGGACTGACAAAGATATTTCTGTCGACGCTCTGTGCGCGCGGGCCGCAAAGGCGCTTGTCGAGTTGAAGAATCTGCGTCGCGCCGGATGCCATCACGCCGTTGTACATCGGGGTCGCGTACCACCAGAAAAGAAATCCGGCCAGCGCGCCGCCGATGAACCTAAGAGCTCGTAGCAGCACGCCGGCTCCAGACCGCAAAAAACACCACTGCCGTTGCGAAAACGATCGTCTGCCAGATCGCGAGATGGAATGACTCGAACCACTCGCGGCGATGACAGCCGACCAGATACAGACTGGTGACCCGGATCAGATTGACGATTTGGATCAAAAGGATGCCGAGAAAACTCGCGACGCAACGCTGCGCGGCGGTGGTGGGAAACGCGAGGACGGCCGCCAAGAGAAAAAGCATCGTCTCGAGACCATTGCATCCATTCTGAATGTCGACGGCAAAGCATGGCGCAGCGATGATCGTGCCTTTGACCGTCACTTTTTGGTGCATGAACCGCAAGGCCTCGCCGGACGCCATGGCGATGCCGGCCGAAAGTGGCCGGGCGACGTATTTGTCGACCGGCCACGTCAGCAGTGGCAATTCAAAGACCAGCAGGAGCACGGCGAAGCGGAGAAGAAATTTCCAGCGAGGCGACATCATCGCCCGTCATCCTGACCCTGAGCGGAGCGAAGGGGAAGGATCTCAAACCTCGCAACCTGAGATCCTTCGCCGTCTCCGCGGCTCAGGATGACCTTCGCGCGAAACGTCATTTGATCGCCGGCACTTTTTGATCGCTTATCAAAGTATTGAACGCCGGCAGATCGGTGTCCCAGATCGCTTTCAACTTCGCAAGCTCGGCATCGATTTGCGCGACCAGCGCATCGCGCACTGCGATCTGTTGCGCCGTCGGCGGAAATGCGCCCGCGCCTGCCGAGTCGCCGACGCCGGCGAGCTTGTCATTGAGTCGGATCGGGAAGTTCAGCGGATCCTCCGGACTGTGATTCTTCGTCTGATACAGCGCTTCTTCGACGGCCGTCATCTTCTTGTCGAGATCGTTCGAGGCGTTGACAA
>QHVX01000160.1:0-2267 GCA_003222375.1 Acidobacteriota bacterium | reverse complement strand
GTTGATCGCCAACGGTCAGCCGCACAGTGTAAACGCCGGGAAGCACGCGTGGTCCGGTCGTCCCACCCGCCCACAACACCATGCCCGGAAATCGCTTCGCTTCCGGAACGCGCAAATTCCACGACACGCGATTGTGACCGTTCGTGATGCCGGTCAGGCGATCGGAGTCGCGTCCGCGCCGCCCGCCTGCTTCCTCCTCTTCGCCCGCCGCTTCGGCCCCCGCCTCGGCAGTCGGTGGCCGTTCGGCGGCGCTGCCTTCGGATTTGATGGCTTCGGTGGGCGCAGGAGCTGGAGGCGGCGGCGCTCCACCCTTCAACTCCGTTGGTTTGGCGGCTTCGGCTTCCACCTCACCCTTCAACTCGCGAATGACTTTGCCGTCGGAGCCGAGGAATGCCAGGGAGACTTTGGTGCCGGGTTTTTGATCGCGGAGGAGAAAATCGACCACGACTCCGTTAGGCGGATTTTTCCCCTCCGTCGCCGACCCTCCCCCGCCGAACCCGCCCCGCCCCTCCTTCCGCCACGTCGTGGGCGGCGTGAAAACGCGCACTTTCTCCGTCGCGACGTCGGGAGTGAGCTGGCGCAGCGGCTCGATGTCGTCGAGCATCCAGAAACTGCGGCCGTGCGTGGCGAGGATCAGCGCGTCGTCGTGAACGAGCATGTCGTGAATCGGAACGATGGGCAGTTTCTGCTGCAGCGACTGCCAATGCGCGCCGTCATCGAAAGACACGTAGACGCCGCGCTCCGTTCCGGCGAACAGCAGGCCTTTTTTCTTGTTGTCGGACCGGATGACGCGCGCAAACTCGTTGTTAGGAATACCATCAACTATTTTCGTCCATGTTTTTCCGTAATCATTTGTCTTGTACAGGTACGGGCGGAAATCGTCGGACTTGAACATCGTCGCTGCGACGTAGGCCGCGCCCTTGTCGAACGGGCTGGCCTCGATCTGATTGATCATGATCCATTCGGGCATGAGGGTCTTTGCCGGCGTCACGTTGTCCCAATGCTGGCCGCCGTCTCGCGTGACGTGGACAAGTCCGTCGTCTGAGCCGGCCCAGATCACGCCCGGCTCGACCGGCGATTCGGCGCCCGCGAAGATCGTGCAGTAATACTCGACGCTGGTGTTGTCCTTCGTGATCGACCCGCCGGTCGGCTGCATCTTCGATTTGTCGTTGCGCGTGAGATCGGGACTGATCTCGCGCCAGCTCGCGCCGCCGTTGGTCGACTCGAGCAGATGCTGCGAAGCGGCGTAGATTTTGTGCGGATCGTTAGGCGAGAAGAAGATCGGAAAGTTCCACTGGAAGCGCTGTCTGAGATCGGCGTCGCCGGCGCCCATCGGATTGTCAGGCCACGGGTTGATATCGCGGAGTTCGCCGGTGCGATGATTGAGTCGAACGAGTAGTCCGCCGTACGAGCCGCCGAACACAACGTCGGGATTGGTTGGATCGGCGACGATGTAGCCGCTCTCGCCGCCGGCGGTCACTTCCCAATCGCGCGTGCCGATCGAGCCGCCGCTCGTCCGGTGCCGGATGCGCACTGCGGAATTGTCCTGCTGCGGCCCGAGGATGCGGTAGGGAAAATCGGTGTCGACGGAGAGGCGATAGAACTGCGCGGTCGGCTGATTGAGAAGCGTCGTCCATGACGCACCGCCATCGGTCGTGACGGTCGCGCCGCCGTCGTTGGCCTCGATCATCCGCAGCGGATTGTTAGGCGCGATCCACAGATCGTGATTGTCGCCGTGCGGCGTCGCGATTCGGCTCCAGGTCTTGCCGCCATCCTTCGATTTGTGAAACGCGACGTTCGGGATATAGACCGTGTCTTCGTCTTTCGGATCGGAGTAGACGCGCGTGTAGTACCAGGCACGCTGCCGGATATCGGAGTGGTCGCTGGCGCGCGTCCACGTATCGCCGCCGTCACGCGATCGATAGAGTCCGCCATCCTTCGCTTCGACGATTGCGTAGACATTCTGCGGATTCGATGCTGAGACACTGACGCCGATGATGCCCAGCGTTCCCTTCGGCATCCCTTTGTTGCGCGACAGCTCTTTCCAGGTATCGCCGCCGTCGGTCGACTTCCAGAGCGCGGAGCCTTCGCCGCCGCTCTCGAAAAAATAAGGACCGCGACGAAATCGCCACGTCGACGCGTACACGATTCGCGGATTGGAGGGATCCATCGCGAGATCGACCGCACCGGCATCGCGGCTGACGAAGAGGATGCGGTCCCACGTCTTGCCGCCGTCGCGCGAGCGATACACGCCGCGCATGTCGCTG
>QHVX01000159.1 GCA_003222375.1 Acidobacteriota bacterium | reverse complement strand
GTTGGATGATCCCTTCCTCAGAGTGTTGGTTTCGATTCCGACGCGAGACAACGGAACTACCAATCCAGATGGATGGATGGTCTCAGTTCACAATGACAGCATCTTTAGCGAGTCAGCTTTTTCGGCGTTTGTCATGTGTGCGGAGCGCTGATTACGATGTTGTTCCAACGGGATGACGGAGCGGCGGTTTCCGCGTTGCATATACTTGCAACCCGATGAAACCGCCCTCCGTCGTTCGCCTCACTCCCGGCAAACGCGTTCTCTTCCTCACCAAGGATCCCGAGCTCATCCGCAAGCAGCTCCGCGGCGAGCTCAACCTCTTGATGAAGGACCTGAGAGTCGAGGACCTCCTCGATGACATCAACACTGACGCGATGACGCCCGCCTGGGTGTGCTTCGATCACAAGCCTGCGGACCTCGCGCGGAACGCCTACGCCGGACTCATCGTCGACGGCAAACGCCTCTTCGAGCAGGACGCTCTGATCAACGGCAATTTCGAAGTGATCGTCAGCGGATATCGCAAAGGCGTCGGCAGCTCACGCGAGACCGCTACGCAAGCAGAAGTATGGAGCGGGATCAGGATCGCGATCGCGGCGTCGTTCGCGCCAATCCACGCCGACAACAACATCAATCAGGGATTGCTCATGGGCGATCATCAAATGCTAATCCGCCTTCAAAAAGGCGAAGGCATCCCCATCGACGAATTCACCAAAGGCTACGACGCGATCACCCAGCGCATCATCAAAGAGGGCGGGCTCTTTCCCTTCGCAAAAGCGCTCGAGAACATCAAGCTGCCGGTCCCCGACACGCCCAAGCGTCCGATGACGATGGGGGAGAAGATCCTGGCGCGGCACGCCCGAGGCGATGTGAAATACGTCAAGCCCGGTGACGCGCTCGTCGTCGACGTCGACGGCGGCTACACGCACGAATTCACGACCGCGCAGGTGCACTACTTCCTCGAGCAGGAGTACGGCCCTGACTACGCGATCAAGAATCCGCAGAAGTTCGCGGTCTTCGAGGACCACCTGATCTATGCCGATGACGTCGCGCGCATGCGGCCCTTCCTTCCGAAGATCGAAGTGCTGCGCAAGCTGCAGCACGATTTTCAGCACCACACGAGCTGCCGCGATTTCTCAGCGACCGACAACGTCTCACCCGGCATCTGCCACGAGGTCGCGCGCGAGTTCATCGTCGATCCGGGCGACTTCATCCAGGCGACCGACAGCCACACCTGCATGGGCGGCGTGAACAACGCGCTGGCGTGGGGCGTCGGCACGACCGAGTACGCCAACCTCGTGCACTCCGGCTTCACGATGGTGGAGGTTTCGGAGTCGATCCGATTCGAGCTCGTCGGGCAGTTGCAGGCAAACGTCACCGCCAAGGACGTGATGCTCGATATCCTCCTGCACTACGCGAAGCCGCAGATGACGCTCGATCGCATCATCGAGTTCACCGGCCCCGGCCTGCGATGGCTGTCGATGGACGAGCGCGCGACGCTGGCGAACATGGCGACCGAGTGTTCCGCACGCACGGCGATCGTCGAAGCGGACGAGAAGACATTCGATTGGCTTGCGTCCATACGGCCGGGTATCGATGTTGCGAAGTTGCGAAGTCGCGTGGTTTCGCCTGACGCGGATGCGGAGTATGCGGGCGGCGTCCACACCATCGACCTGAGCAAGATCCGTCCGATGGTCGCGCATCCGGGCGATCCCGATCACGGCATTCCATCCGATCCGACCAACGGCGCGTCGATCGACGACATCGGCGAAGTGAAGATCGACATCGCCTACGCCGGCTCGTGCACCGCCGGAAAGATCGACGACCTGCTCTTCTATCACCAGGTCGCAAAGGAAGCTGTCGACGCAGGACGCAGAGTCGCGGAAGGCGTGACGTTCTACATCCAGTTCGGATCGCAGATGGTCGAGAAATTCGCGCGCGACAACGGCCTCGTCGACACGTTCGATCGCGCCGGCGCGATCGTGCTCAATCCCGGATGCGGCGCATGCATTGGCTGCGGTCCCGGTGTTTCCGAGGTTACGAACCAGGTGACGATCAGCGCGATCAATCGCAACTACAAAGGACGATCGGGGCCAGGAAAGCTCTGGCTCGCATCTCCACTCTCCGTCGCCGCGTCGGCGTTTACGGGCTACATCACTGCATACACGCCGGGCATGTTCGCGCGGCGCGAGCAGCTCGCTCGGGCCTGAAATCCATCATGAAAACCATCACGGCCAGCGAAGCGCGCACGAATCTTTATAAGCTGATCGACGAAACGGCGGTGACGAGCGGATCGTTTACACGCCGCAAGCCGCCAAGGACGCCAAGAAGCTGAGACGATCGGGATTAAAGCCCAAAGCCGAAGCGCTCCTCGAGATTCTCCGCAGCGATCCGTTTCAATCGCCGCCTCCATTCGAGAAACTGGTTGGTGATCTCGCGGGAGCGTACTCCCGGCGTATCAACATTCAGCACCGGCTCGTATATCAGGTCCTCAAACGCGAGCGCGTCGTGAAGGTTTTTCTCTCTGTGTTCTCTGTGCCTCTGTGGTGAAAAAGAGCTCCTCAGTGGTGCGCGTGTGAGACCCAGCCGTCCCCGGTGACGTTGTCGACCGTCGTGCCATAGGCGCTCCACCAATCGAAATCGCTGGCTGCCGTCCCGACCAGCAGCGAGAGATTCCCCCAATTTCCGGCCGGGATCGACACCTGATTCATCGAGTAGGGTGGAGTGGAGGCGGTCATCGTCGTCGTTCCGCTGCTCCCTCGGACCGTGATGGTGAAGTTGCGCGTGTTTCCCGACGTGTTGACGACCCCGACATTCGTGCGGAAACGGCTGTCCTGTTTGAGGCCGAGGGCGAAGCTGTCGGCGATGACATCATTGACGGGGATGGACGAGAGCGATTGCGAAACTGTTCCCGTGCTGCCGGGTTGCGGAGTCCAGATGCGTGAGAAGCCGTCCAGCAGGGCGCTCGAATCGATCCCGCCGGCAGCGGTTTGACCGACGACCAGAATCGCACCGAGGTCGGTCTTGCCGAGTCGCGTCCCGACGAAGTCGTCGATGTCGGTCACGGAGTTCGCTGGCAACGACATCGTGGTGAGCGTATCGCTTCCGCTGTTGGTGTTTCGTCGCAGAAAGGCGACGGAGATGATCTGCGCGACCGAGCGTCTGTTCGCGATGGAGAGGTCGGAGTGAAAGAACGTTCCATTGGCTCCGGCAATGTTGCCGGCCACCGGAATGACGAAGGCAAAGTCCGGGCTGTCATTCGACACTACGTTTGCACGAATGCGCCCGCCACCTGAAACGTGACGATTGACGTCGGCGCACAGCATGGCCACTGTCGTGCCGTCCGACGGCAGCACCTGCGCCGTTTCCTGAGAGACGGCGCCAAAAGCAAACAGGAAAAGCATCGCCGAGAGAGCGAGATATCTCATGTGCAGTCCTTTCTGTTAGACCGAGTGCTGGAAAAGATGGGTCCGTTTCGGCCAGGAAGCAAGATCGTGTGGGAAGGATGTTATCCTTCCGGCCATCAAAAAAGTCGAAGGAGAACGGATGAAGCGATTACTCGCAGTGGCTCTCGTTTTGTTTGCAGTTCCCCTTTTTGCAGATGGCTCCAAGAAACCGAAGATCATCAAAGCCAAAAAGAAAATCCCCAACGCCTACATTGTCGTTTTGGAAGATCGGGTTGATGTCGATGCCGCGGCCGCCGATCTGGCGGGCTTGTCGCGCGGACAACTGAAGCATGTCTACAAATCGGCCCTAAAAGGATTTGCACTCGACGTGTCGGATGCCGAGGCGGCGGCGATCGCGCAGGATCCGCGGGTGAAATATGTCGAAGAAGACAGCGAGGTCACCCTCGAGACAACGCAGAGCGGCGCGACGTGGGGTCTCGATCGCATCGATCAGCGCAATCGTCCGCTCGACGGCAGCTACACCTACAACACGACCGCGTCGAACGTTCATGCGTACATCATCGACACGGGCATCCACACTTCGCACAACGACTTCGGCGGCCGCGCCAGCATCGGATTTGACTCGGTAGGCGACGGCCAGAACGGCCAGGACTGCAACGGTCACGGGACGCACGTTTCCGGCACGGTCGGCGGCGCAACGTACGGCGTCGCGAAAGGCGTCGCGCTGGTGGCGGTCCGCGTTCTCAACTGCAGCGGATCGGGAACCAACTCCGGCGTCATCGCGGGCGTCAACTGGGTCGCGCAGAACCGCGTCATCCCCGCCGTCGCCAACATGTCCCTCGGCGGCGGCGCGTCGCAGGCGCTCGATGATGCCGTCAACGGCGCGATCAACGCCGGCGTGACGTTCTGCATCGCGGCCGGCAACAGCAACACCGACGCCTGCACGACGTCGCCGGCGCGCGTCGGCGCCGCCATCACCGTTGCAGCAACCGACAGCAACGACACGCGCGCATCGTTTTCGAATTTTGGAACGTGCGTCGACATTTTCGGTCCGGGCGTGAACATCACCTCCGATTGGTATTCGAGCAACACCGCCACGAACACGATCAGCGGAACGTCGATGGCCACGCCCCACACGGCCGGCGTTTCGGCGCTTTATCTCGCGAACAATCCGTCGGCGAGTCCGGCCAGCGTCGCCAGCGCACTCACGAGCAACGCCACCAGCGGAATCGTGGCCAATGCGGGAAGCGGATCTCCGAATCGGATGCTCTATTCGATCTTCGGCGCACCGCCACCCCCGCCGCCGCCTCCGCCCTCCGGCTCGCAACTGCTGCTGAACCCCGGCTTCGAGCTCGGGAACAACGGCAACTGGACAACCACCGCCGCCGTCATCGACAGCTCGACCGGACGTCCCGCGCACAGCGGGTCGTGGAAGGCATGGCTCGACGGTTACGGCACGACGCACACCGACTACGCGTATCAACAGGTGACGATT
>QHVX01000158.1 GCA_003222375.1 Acidobacteriota bacterium | reverse complement strand
GCGAGATTTGCGGATCGGACGGATTGACGAGTCGAAAGCGGTCCGACGGCTGAATGCGCGCCGCGAATGTGTTGACTGCGATCAATGCAACGAAGATCAATCGTTTCATATCGGCCTCTGCAAAGAATTTGGATTTTCACCAGCCCGGAGAGAGATCTCCGCTCCCTCTTTTCCGAGCTCGAGACATTCGAAGAGATTGCGCACGAGTTGACCGAGGCGATCGCCGGTGACTTGGGCGGTTTGCATGGCGTCGACGAGCTGGCGGCCTAACTGCGCGGCCTGATCGCGCACTTCGATCGCGTTGGGCGGATTGTCGTCGCCGGCGGCGTTGCGGAAGAGATAGCTCGACAACTTATCGGCGGTGTCCATCACCTCCGGCACGTCGAGCCCCAGTTCCTCGGTATGTTTTTCGAGAAGAGCGAGGATGCGATCCGCCAGCCGGCCTGCGTTGCGCCGATGCTGCGGTTCGTCCTGATCGCGATCGCGATCTTCTTCATTCTCAATGTCATCGCGATTTCGCAACTGCTGCGGATCCACCCGCGACGCCGGCGCCTCGTGATTGCAATCGCAGCGATCTGCAATCTGATGTGGCTCTTCTTTCCGCTGCTCAACGCCAGGACGGATTTCTCGCGCGCGGTGCGGGCGGTTCTCGGTCCGCCATGGTTTGCTTGGCTTTGTTTCATACTTATATACTGTGCATATTTATTATTAGTCTTTATTACTCGCCTGCCTCGCCGGCCGGCATCCCGAATTTTCCTCTGGGGCACCTTGGTCGCGCTGGTCCTCGGCGTCTACACCGCGCTGGTCCCGCTCGACGTCGAGCGCGTTCCCGTGATCCTCGATGGACTTCCGCAGTCGCTGAGTGGGACGAAAATTGCGCTCATCGCAGACCTGCACGTCGGCCTTTTCACGCGCCCATCGCGTCTGCGCCAGATTTTTACGACCGCGGCCTCGCTGTCGCCGGACGTCGTCGTGCTGGCCGGCGACATGATGGATGACGATCCATATTTCACGACGAAGCTGCTCGCCGGCACGCGCTCGCTCCCGTCATCCATCCCGCTCATCGCAGTCCTCGGCAACCACGAGATGTACGGCGCGCCGCGCGAAGTGATCGATCGCCTCCGCGGTAGCCGCATCCGGTTGTTGGTCAACGAAGGCCTGCCGCTTCGTGGATTCTGGATCGCGGGACTTTCGGACTACGCCGCGCAGGCGCAGGAGCTCCAGCCCGACTTCAACGCTGCGCTGGCGAGCCAGTCCGGATTTCCAATCGTGATCTCGCATCAGCCGAAAGCGTTTCCGGAAGCGCAACAGCGGCGCCTGCCGCTGACGTTGTGCGCGCATTCGCACGGTGGACAATTTGGATTGCGCCGGCTGGGCTGGTCGCTAGCCGGAGTATTTCTGCCCTATCACATGGGACTGTATCGTCGCGGTGTATCGCAGCTCTACGTCAACACCGGAACGGGATATTGGCTGCTGCCGTGGCGGCTGGGATTGCCATCCGAGATCACGCTCATCGAGTTGCGATCGCGACCGTCGCCCTGAGCCGCAGAGACGGCGAAGGGTCTCAAGTGCGACACTGTTGCATCTTGAGATCCTTCGCTCCGCTCAGGATGACGTCGCTCATCATTCTCTCCATCGCGGCGGTGATCGTCAGATTGCCGATGCTCTCGCGTCCGATGGGAACGGACGAGTCGGCGAGCTTCATCTACTACGCGTCGCACCCGCTGTGGGTACCGTTGACAATCTACGGCTCGCCTAACAATCACATCCTGCACAGCGTCTTGATGCACATCTCGTGGAAAATTTTCGGCGGCGCGGAGTGGGCGCTGCGGCTGCCGGCGTTTCTCGCGGGAATCGCGATCATCCCGTTGACGTACATCGTGGCGCGCGCGCTCTCGGATCGCGGCGCGTTGCTGGCCGCATCGCTGGCGGCCGCGGCGCCGGTCCTGGCCGACTACTCGACCGATGCGCGCGGCTACACGCTGCTGTGCTGCTTCGTCCTGATCTGCGTCGTCGCGATGGCGCGAATCATGCGCACCGGCAGCAACAAAGCCGCCCTCCTCTTCGCGATCTCGGCCGCCCTCGGCTTCTACACCGTGCCGGTGATGCTCTACCCATTCGTAATGCTCGCGATCTGGGGACGCAAGAAGGGCCTCATCGCGGTCATCGGTGCGTTCGTGCTGACGATTCTGCTGTACGCGCCGGCGCTGGTCGTCAGCGGGTTCGAATCGCTGATATCGAACCCGTACGTCCGTCCCTTTCCGATCGCGATTTTCTTTCGCGGAATACCTTCGTATGCCGCGGCGGTGTGGTCGAGCATGTTTGCCGGCATTCCGCTCATCATTCAGATTCTCGTTGCGATCGGTTTCGCGATCGGCATTCGTCGGCAGCCGATCTGGCTCGGCTTCATCGCCGTGATTGCCCTCATCGCGCTGCAACGCGTTCTTCCGTTTCCTCGAATCTGGCTGCCGTTTCTGCTCCTGATTTTCATCACGGCCGCCGCGGCGTGGCCGTGGAGTCGCACCGAGCCTGCGATCGCGGCTGCTGTGTTCATCGCGCTGACGATCACGGGAATGAGCAGCTCACGCCTTCGCGAGACCGGCGAGCTGCGCGCGGTCCGCGAGATCACGCGCGATCTGAATCGCCGTGCGAATCCCGGCGATCCCGTCCTGGCGCTCCCGCCATCGGACATTCCGCTGGCGTTCTACTGCCGTCGGGTCGAGGTGTTGCATCCCGATCTGAATCGCGCACGACTGTTTGTCGTCGAGAATCGCGATTACGGCCAGACGCTGCCGGGCACGCTGGCATTTTTCAAAATCGATCCGAGGCGATTCGTGATCCGCCGGGTGCGCGACTTCGGATCGTCGGCATTGTACGAATTGGATGCGTTATGAAAGTCCTTTGGCGCAGGCTCGATTGGCCGGGTCACGATGACCACCGTCGAGCTCATCAACGCGAAAACGCTGAGCCGCGGCGTCAACCTGATCCGTTACCGCCAGCGATAGCTGGCCCTCCTCTTGCGATAGTTATTGGTGATACAAGGAGGTGACTATCGTGAAGATATGCAAGGGTTTAGCAGGTGTTGTCGGCGCCAGCGGGCTGGCGCTGCTGCTCAGCACGTCGCTGACGGCAGCTCCACAGGACTATGGCCGCAACAACGCTGTGTATCGTGCGGATCGAATCTCGACGCAGGGCCGCATCAGCTCGATTTCGCGCGAGGGCGATCGATACCTCATCAGGCTCGACCACGGCAACTATGACTATTGGGTGCCGGTGTCGACGATGGGAGCGCGCAGTCTGCAGATCGGCGCTCCGGTGCGGCTCAGCGGTCTTGTTGCCGGTGACCTCGTCAACGTCGACTTAGTCGCCGCGGCGAACGAGCCGTACTACACGGCCGATCCCAACTATGTCGCGGTGCCCTATGGCACGAGCGGCTGGATGACGGGAACGGTGCAGAACCTCAATCGCCACATGGGCTACCTGACGATTCGTGAAGACACCAGCGGCGCACTCGTCAAGATCGACGTGCGCCACATGGATCGCGGACGGCCGGTGAGTGTCTGGCGCATTCGGCCGGGCGACCGCATCACGATCAACGGGTCGTGGGAGAAACGCGACACCTTTGACGCCACTCGAATCGAGTACTGAACCTACGGGGCCGGCCTCGAGCCGGCTCCGACTCGACGTACGGAGCGATGAGGACTGAGGACTGAGTCCCACGCCGTAACACTCAGTCCTCAGCACTGAGTCCTCAGTCCTGAATCCTCACTTCGCGGCCCGAAGTCCCTTCTCGTAGACCGGATTTTTCTGTCCCATCAGCCACTGATCGAACCAGCCCACGATGTACTCGAGCCGCTCCACACGATGCCACGGCTTTCCGGCGCGCGACAACTCGTGCGATTCGTCAGGGAACCGCACCATGACCGTCGGGATATGCCGGTACTTCAGCGCGCGAAACATCATCTCGCCGCCGGCCATCGGCGGCGTGCGCCAGTCCGCCTCGCCTTCGATCAGCATCAGCGGCGTCTTGACGCGTTCGATGTACGTGATCGGCGAGCGCGCTTTGTAGTCTGCCGGATCTTCCCAAGGCGCTTTTTGAAACCACGTCGGCTGGAAGAGCGTGAAATCCGCGACGTACCAGAAATTCGCCCAATCGGCGATGTCGCGCTGCGACACTGCGGCCGCGAAACGATCGGTCTGCGTGACCACCCAGTTGGTGAGCAATCCCCCACCGCTGCCGCCCGTGACGCCGAGTTTCTTCGGATCGAGATAGCCCTTCGCGAGCAGCGCGTCGACGCCGGCCATGAGGTCTTTGTAATCGTCGCCCGGATAGTGGAACTGAATGATGTTGCCGAAATCCTGACCGTAGGTCGTGCTGCCGCGCGGATTGGGATAGAGGACGACGTAACCCTTGGCAGCCATCCATTGAAACTCGTGATCGAACGTGTAGCCGTAAGCCGCGTGAGGACCGCCGTGAATGTTCAGGATCATCGGATATTTCTTCGCGGGATCGAAGTCGGGCGGCTTCTGCACCCACGCCTCGATCGTTTTTCCATCGAAGCTCTTGTACGTTATCTCGTCCGGTTCGCTGAGCGTGATCTCCGAAAAAAGCTTCTCATTGATATTTGTGAGGCGTGTCAGCGAACCCTTGTCGTCGATGGCGAAGAGATCGCCGATCATCCTCGGTGTCGAAATGAGCAGGATGGCCCGGCCGTCGCGGGCGATGAAGGTGAGGATGTCTTGATTGCCCTGAGTCCACGGGTCCATGCGACCGCTTGCGACATCCACTCGCTTCAGGTTGACCTTTCCTTCCTCGGCGGCAGTGATGTAGATCGTTTTCGAATCGCTGCTCCATACTGGACGCGGACCGCGAGCGGCACGCGGTGCAGCCTGATCGCCTGTCAGGCCGCTGAGGACATCATTGTCGAACGATGCGGTCAGGTTGCGCGGTTGACCGCCGCCCGTGCTGATGACGAACAAATCCGACTGCTGATACGAATGCACGGGGTTATTGATCGTGCCGCGGAACGCGATCGATTTCCCGTCCGGACTCGGCGCCGGATCGCTGATGGGACCTTCGATGTCGGCGACCGTCGTCATCTCGCCGCCGCCGGCCGGGATCGCGTACAGATTGGAGTCGAAGCGATCGTAGTATGGCTCGTACGTGCGATTCGATGTGAAATAAATCCGCGATCCCTCCGGACTCCACACCGGTTCGCCTTCGCTGAAGTCGCCGCTGGTGAGCTGCCTGGGCTTCGCAGGCTCGTCGGCAACCGGAAGGTCGATTGTCCAGATGTGCACGGCGCGCGTCGGATCGAGATAGCCGGGTCCGTTCGAGCGATAGGTCGCCTGATTGATCACCCGAACATCGCTGACGTGTTCCTTCTCGTCCTTTTTCTTTTCTTCGATGTCCTCCGGCTTTGTGCGCGCCGTGAATGCGATGGTCCGACCTGACGGCGACCACGCGATCGCATCGATGGCGCGTGAAAGCGAAGTCAGCGCGCGCGGCTCGCCGCCATCGAGCGGAAGGATGTAAATCTGCGCCGGCTGCGGTTTGCCGTCTTTTTCGACGCTACGGAGAAACGCCAGAGATTTCCCGTCCGGCGACCAGCGTGGTGCGCTGTCGCTCGTTCCGGTCGTGATCTGCCGCGGCGTCCCGCCGCGAGCCGTCACGGACCAGATCGACGTGTCGTAGCGATCCTTTTTCTCGTCCACCGTGACGCGGACGAATGCGACCTGCGATCCGTCGGGCGAGAGTTGCGGATCGGCGATCCATTGAAAGC
>QHVX01000060.1:801-20080 GCA_003222375.1 Acidobacteriota bacterium | reverse complement strand
GAACCGGCATCGATGAGCAGGAAGAGAGTCATCGGCGTGGTTGTGATCGTGATCAGTCTGCCGGTGTTTCTGGCAGCGTTCGAGGCCATCTCATTCCGCATTCGGAATCGAAACAACGGCTTCATGATTTCGTCGGGCCAGAAGCGGGAGTACCTGCTCTATGTCCCGCGCAGCTACGACGCAACAAAGCCGACGCCGCTCGTCATCAGCATGCATGGCGCGGGCGGATGGCCGACCCAGCAAATGAACCTGAGCGAGTGGAACCGGCTGGCCGACAGACAGGGCTTCATCGTCGTCTATCCGTCGGGACTCAAAAAAACGGGGCCCAGGGTATGGCGCGTGGGGCCTGACTTCGCGAAGGACGTCCGATTCATCTCGGAGATGATCGACAAACTGGAGGCGGCCTACAACATCGACCCGGCTAGGGTTTACGCCAACGGCTTCTCGAATGGCGGAGGCATGGCCTTCGTGCTTTCCTGCGCGCTCCCGGATCGGATCGCGGCAGTGGGGATGGTCGGAGCTGCGCAGACACTGCCGTGGAGCTGGTGTACAGAACGTCGAGCCGTTCCGATGATTGCGTTTCACGGGACTGACGATCGCTTCGCCTTTTACAACGGCGGTCAGTCGTGGGTCGCCCCTCGTCCCTTTCCAGCGGTCCCGATATGGACCGCGAACTGGGCGCGACGAAACCGCTGCGAACCCAGGCCAGTCGAGTCGGCGGTGGCGGCTGATGTCACGCTCCGCGAATACACGCATTGTGCGGAAGACGCGGCCGTCGCGCTCTACATCGTGCGGGGAGGTGGACATACCTGGCCTGGTGGCGGGCCGCTGCCGGAGTGGTATGTCGGATCGAACACCCGCAGCATCGATGCGACGAGCACGATGTGGGCGTTCTTTCGCGCGCATCCGCTTTCGAGGAAGTCGGGGGCGGCCCAGCCGATCGGAAAGCGTGTGGACATCGGCGGACGAAGCCTTCACATCGTCTGCATGGGAAGCGGCCCGCATACAGTCGTCATGGAGTCTGGAGCGGCCGTCGGTTTTTACGAATGGTGGCTCGTGCAGAGCGCGTTGCGCGACGAGATCCGCACCTGCTCGTACGATCGCGCAGGATTCGGATGGAGCGATCCGCCGCCGTCGCGCAGTATTGCCGGCTACGTCAGCGACCTCCACGAGCTGCTGCGGCGCAGCGGCGAGAAGCCGCCGTTCATCTTCGTCGGTCACTCGATGGGTGGGCCAATCGTGCAACGCTACTACTGGCGATATCCGTCCGATGTTGCCGGCATCATCCTCGTTGATCCGTCGAATCAGGAAGCATCGCTGCAGACCATTCCCGAGATGAAAGCGGCCGTCGCCGCGAATCGGCTGAGGCGGACAAAAGAGATGGAAGATTGGCGCGCGACTAACAAGTGGCCGCCGCAACAGTTTCCCGCGGAACTTCCGGCCGATCTTCGCGCACGACTCGTCGCTGCCAGTGCCTCTCGCAACTGGTGGGAAGCACGATTTGGCGAAGGGATGCTCCCCGATCTCGAGATCTCGATGTCACCCGAGCAGCGGCGGATCGCCGCTCCTCTCGTCGTGATTCGCGCGCAGTGGCGCAACCCGCCGGGATGGTCGGATGAGGTCACGGAGCGCTTCCGGAAGCACTGGCGCGAAGCGCAGGACGAGATCGCCTCCCGCTCGGAGCACACAAAAGTCGTCGAGGCAGCAAGCGGCCATGACGTTCCGATCGAAGCACCCGGCGTGGTAGCTCGCGCTCAGAGTCCGGCGAACGGCCCGGCTCGCTTATCGAATTTTTTTTGCAAGTTTTCCGGCAAGTAGGTTGCAAAAATCATCTCGCAGCGAGAGAGGAAAGCGAGCTCATTCGAAAGAGGAGAACATGAGAAAGACATTGATGATTGGTTTGATGATTACCTTGCTCCCAGTGACATTTGCTCACGCTGCGGGAGGGACACAGATTATCGGATTCGGAACGATGTACGGAGTCGACGGTCCATTCGTCGATAGCACATTCATTCGCGGAGTTCGTGGCGATGAGCTCCCGTGGGAGGTCGGCAGCGCTAAAGGATCGCTGGCCAGCGATGGTCACCTGAGGATCAGTGTAAGAGGTCTTGTTTTCGCGAACGTACCCTCGGTGCCACCGGAGCTGCGCGGCATCAATGATGAAACGCAATTCCGGGCGCTGGTGAGCTGCCTCATCGAGAACGGAAAGAAGATCGGCACGGTCAACATCACAAGCCCTGGATTTCCAGCAACGCGGTCGGGAGACTCCGACATCGATACGTTTGTCGCTCTCCCGGAGCAATGCGTGGCACCGATCATTTTCGTGATGTCCGGCTCGGAAGATAAATGGTTCGCGGTGACGGGAGCGGAACCATAGCGTCGTCAACGGTGAGAGAGTCTCGCATTGAACCAGCTGGCAGTCGGCTCGGCTGCCAACATCCAGTAGAGCATCACCGGGAAGGTTTGCGGACATGCTGCGAAATGGAAAGGAGGTTTCCGTCCGGGTCCCTGAACCACGCCACCTGGTCACCGTTCGGCGGGGTCCACACTCCGAACTCATCCTGCTTCATGAAGGGAAGGTTGAACTGCTCGAAGTGGACGCCGCGGGGCGCCAGCTCCCGAATCGCCGCCTGAATATCGTCGACTTCCCAACCCAGCACGGTCCCGTGCGCCGGCTTGAAATCGCGTCCCTTATTGAGCCGAAGCATCGTTCCATTCGCATCGAAGACAACGGCGTGCTGGTCCTCGCCCATGAGTCCGAAGCCGAGCACGTCGCGATAAAACTTCGTTGCTCTTTCTGCGTCGTTCGTAATGAGGAAGCCGATCATTCTCGTCAACAGTGGCATCGGCGCATCATAAGGCCGGAAACCGCTGCGCACTCCTGGCCGCCTAGGACCCGGGCTTGGACAATGCGAACCGATTACGGTATGCCGTCGGCGTCGTTCCGAATACGCGTCGGAAGTGATGCCGCAGTGTCTCGGCGGTATCGAAGCCGGCGGCTTCGGCGACTTCGTCAATCGAGTCCCGCGTCGTTTCCAGCGAGCGTTGCGCGGCGACTAATCTCTGCTGCGTGAGCCATTGATGCGGCGTGGTTCCGGTCTCGTCGTGGAAGCGCCGCGCGAATGTTCGCTCCGACATGTTCGCCTGCCGCGCCAGTGCCTGAACCGTGATTGGCGCGCGCAACCGCCGCACCGCCCACTCCATGACAGCCGCGAGCCCGGCTCCGGTATGTCTTCGAATCGGCGTACGGACATACTGAGATTGTCCGCCATCGCGATGCGGTGGAACGACCAGGCGCCGGTCGACGTGATTTGCGCCGCGCGCGAGTTTCACGCCCGACTCGTTGCGCGGACTGCCCGACGCGGAGGAATCGAAGGGGACGAAGACAGCGAAGGCCTCTCGGCGCCGGACGCGATTCCAACGAGCCTCGCACGCCATGGAGGAAGCTACGGCCCAGATCGTACAAGGTTAGAGATCTGACGAAAAACCGTGGCTGGGAGGCAGGGATTCGAACCCCGATTCGCGGGTCCAGAGCCCGCTGTCCTACCGTTGAACGACCTCCCAGCAATGAAGGTGTTCGCAAGGGGTGCGGCGCACGAGGCGTCGCGCCATTGCTCAGACAATCGGTACGACGCGGCGCCGCCTACTGCATCTCGGCGCGCACGATCTCCGGCTTGGCGGCGAATGCTGCGCCGTGAAGCAGGTAGCGGAGTGCCTCTTTGTCATCGCCGCGCGCGCGGAGGGCACGGGCCAGCGCGACGTACGCGCGGCTCGAAGTCGGATCGATCTCCAGGGCGCGGCGGTAAGCCGCGATGGCCGCGTCGCCTTCACGAACGTCGCCGAGGTGGATCCAGGCCAGGACGAAGTTTGGGCGTCCGGCGAGAGCGCGCTCGAAACAGTCGGCAGCCTCCTTGCGATCGCCGCGCGCTGCAAGGTGAAGGCCGAGGTTGTACTGCGTCTCGACGCGCAGTGGATCAAGTCGCGCCGCTTTGCGCAACGACTCGATCGCGGCATCGCGATCTCCGCGGGCCGCCTGTGCCAGGCCAAGCCACTCCACAGCCAGAGAATGATCGGGAAGTCGAGCGAGGATGAGACGTACCGTTTTCTCGACGGCGTCATTGCGCTTCTGACGCAGTTGCGCCGCGGCGAGATCGAAGTACGGTTCAATGTCGGGCCATTGCGTCGAGGCGAGAAACCGCTCGAGCCGCCGCGCGGCTTCGCTTGACCCGGCCCGGACGGACGCCACCACTCGATACAGCTCCGCCTCGGCCGGCGTGAGGCCGGCGTCGGCGATTTCGATCCCCTCGATCACCGGATCACGCTCTTCGCGCGGGGCGAGGAGCCCAGGACCACCCGGCGTGCGAGAGATCCTGTGGTCGGTCATCACGACGTGGATCACGTCCTGCGTGCGCCGCTTCGGCATATGGCATGCGACGCAGTCCTCCGTCGCGCGATGCGCGTCCGCGTGGCAGGCGATGCAAACCGCGCGGTAGTGCGCGGCGCGCTCATTCTCGGCCAGTTTCCGGTGAGGATCGTGACAACTGAGACACGAGAGCCGCCCTTTGCTCTCCCGAAAGCAGCGGCTCTGCTCGAGTCGATACGGATGATGGTTGATTTCGAAGCGGTCGGCGCGCGCGATCCCGGCGTCGGTGACGTCGACGCGGAGGTTATACGCGGACAACGGCTGACCAGGTCGGAAGGAATTGATGTCTCGGCCGAAGCGGCGAACGCCGGGAACAGCGACTGAAGGCTGCATGTGGCACTGGTAGCAGACATCGCGACGGAGCGTCGCATCGAGGCGCGTGGGACGGATGATGGCCGCCTTCACCGCTGCGTCGCTCTCGACTGCCGTCACCCGGCTGACATGTTCTGCGCCTGGGCCGTGGCAGCGTTGACACCCGATCCCTTCCGGCATTTCCGCCGGCAGGCCTTGATTGCGCCAATAGCCGTTGCGCGTGTTCTCCGCGAGGTCGGAATAGGCGTTGTGGCAGAAGACGCATTCGAGGCGCGCGCGACGCTGCACGCCTTCGTGATCGCGGCGATCGTAGCCGGGCGCCATCGCCCACTCTCTCGCCTGTGAGTACCAGGCAAGAGGAAGCTGATACAGCTCGCCGTTCGGCGTCTGGTACAGATAGGTGCGCGAATGATGGCCGGAGCCGAGAATCCAATCGACCGGCTGCTCGAATGTGTTGATTGCCTTTCCGGATGCGTCGAGCTGCCAGCGGCGGAAGACGAGGCGTCCCTTGCGCCAGCGGAGCTCCATGACGTCACCGGAGCGCGGATGGCGAAAGGGCAGTTTATCGAAATCTTCGATGACGTCTTCAGGTCGCGGGCGATAGAAAGACTTCGACATGCCGACTTGCCGATAAGTCCGGACGATCTCGGCGTGGCAGGATGTGCACGCGGAGTCGCTGACGTAGCCGGGCGGCGAGCCCGCCAAAGCCGCCGCTACTGCAAGCATGATCAAGCTCTGAGCCTCCGTTCGCCGTGGCGATAAAAGCGCGGAGCTGATCGTCGCCGATCGTGCGCGAAAACGCGAACACAACCGGAGCTCGAGAGGGCTGTTTTTGTCTCGCCATGGCGTGGCTGGGAGGCAGGGATTCGAACCCCGATTCGCGGGTCCAGAGCCCGCTGTCCTACCGTTGAACGACCTCCCAGCAATGAGGTTGTGCGCGGAGTGCGCACGAGGAAGGGCATCGATGCTACACGCCACCAAACGCCAAGGTCAAGAAGTGAATTCCGTTACAATCGAGTCGATGCTACCGGAGGTCTTCGAATGTCCGCAGTGCGAACGACAGTTCGTATTCGAGCTCGTCGAGACGACGCAGGACCGCTCCATTTACTGCCCCCAATGCAAGCGCTACCTCGGTGAGAAGGACATCAATTTCGTCCTCATCACGGAGATCGAAGAGCTGACCGAACGCATCCGCTTCGAACGCGAACGACTCGAAAAAGATGAGGCGGTGTACGCGATGACCGACTGCGATGCCGAACTCAAACTCTACGGCACCGAAGTCCACAAGGTCGTCAATATTCTTCGCCGCACGCTCGCCGAACTCGAAGCGCTCAAGCAGACATTCAGCTAGGGATCACCGATCAGTTCGCGAATCTTCGCAACCAATTGCGGTTGATCGATGGGCTTCTGAAAGAAAGCGACAGCGCCGGCGTCGAGGACCTCGCGCTCGATGGCAGTCCGCTGTCTCGCGGAAATCACGATCACCGGAATGACCGCCAACTGCGGAATCGATTGCAGACGCTGCATCAAATTCAAACCGCCCCCGCCCGGCAGTCCGAGGTCGAGGAGAATCAGGTCAGGATGTTTGCGTGCTTCCATGAAGGCGGCGATCGCGTCGGACACCGGAACGGTTTCGTACTTCTCCGTCTTCAGACGCAGGTGCAAGACCTGCCGCATGGCAGCATCATCCTCGACAATGAGGATTCGCTTGGCCATCTGAATTGAGGAGATGTTACTAGGCTGCCGGGGCCAGCACTAGGTGAAAGACGGAAGAATCGACTTCCAGCACGTCTTTCAGCGATTCGGTTGTGGAAACGTAAATGCGATCGCCGTTGCGGCGAAGCCGTCGCAACAGACGTTGCCATTGACCGCGATGTTCTTCCTGGAACTGTTCCACGTGCAACGTGACCGTCGATGTCGTGTGCTTCAAAAGGTCTTTGATCGCTCGTGACGCCTTGGCATAGAAGGCGGAATCGAGGAGTCCCTGCAGTTGCAGCGAGATGTTTCCCTGCTCCATCTGGATTCTGACCCGACCCTGCTGCACGTACGACTGGAAACTCTGTCGGAGTTTCTCGAGATGGACCGCAGAGGCGCTCTGCCCGGCGCCGACCAGGAGATGTCGCTCCGCAAATTCCTTCATCGAGAGCGCGGCGATCCAGTCGCTCACGATGAGGGGAATCTGTTTCAACGACGCGCGTGACATCGTCCGCGCGAATTGCAACATGCGGACAGGTCCTCCTCGGAGGACGCCCCGCCAACCGAACTTTGCGAGAATGCCGAGCAGCTTGCTGAGCGGGTACAGCGGTTGATAATTCGGCTTTCTCATGTAACGCATCTTGTTGGTGATGCGCCGTGCAATCGCCGCGGGTTTCAGCAGCCGCTCGTAAAGATGCCGGTACTCGCGCACGAGAGTTTCGTACTCGATCTGCTTCGGCACGAAATTCGTTCCGATCGACGTGTTGTCGGTGCCATCCGCGCCGGGGAGCAGGCGCCCTTCGCCTTCGAGGCGCTTGTAGAGCGGCGTCTTGGGGAGTGCGGTCAGCAGCCCGACCATCGCGACCTGAATTCCGGAGTCGACGATGAATCGATATTGATGATCGAACGTCTTCAGCGTGTCGTTGTCGAAGCCGATGATGAAGCCCGCGAAGATGTCGAGGCCGTGTTCGTAGATGCGATGGATCGACGTGAGGATGTCCTCGCGCGTGTTCTGCAGCTTCTTCGTTTCCTTGAGACTCTCTTCATCCGGCGATTCGATTCCGATGAAGACCCACGCGAAGCCGGCTTCCGGAAGTAGTTGCAGCAGCTCCTTGTCTTGCGCGAGATTCAGCGAAGCTTCGGTCCCGAATTGGAAACGATAGTTGTGCTCGCGCTGATAATCGCGGAGGTAACGCAGAAGACTTTTGGCCACGGGCTTATCGCCGATGAAGTTGTCATCCACAAAGAAGACGCTGTGCACGCCGAGCGCGCGCAAGGCGTCGAGCTCCCGGCCGACCTGCTCCGGACTCTTCGTCCGCGGCTTGCGGCCGAACATGATGATGATGTCGCAGAACTCGCACAGGAACGGACAGCCGCGCGAGAACTGCAGGCTGACGTTCGTGTAGCGATCAACCTTCAGCAGATCGAATCGCGGCGTCGGCGAGTCGGCCAGGGAGACGACGCCTTTTTCTTCATAAAGTGCGCGTGCGGTGCCCGCTTCGAAGTCGCGGCAGAACTCTTTCCAGATGTACTCGGCCTCGCCGGCCACCACGGCGTCAGCGAGGTCCTCGTATCGTTCGGGACAAAGCGACGCGTAGCTGCCACCGGCCACGACGTAATAGCCGAGGCCGCGATAGTAGGTCAGCAGTTCTTTCTGCCGGCGGAACTGCACGCCCATTCCACAGACGCCGATGATGTCGGCTTGCGGCCTGAGCGGAATCGTCTCGATGTTCTCGTCGACGATCTCGATGTCCCAATCCTGCGGCGAAAGAGCCGCCAGCGTCGCGAGCCCGAGGGGCGGGTTGACGGTTCGCTTGTTGGGAAGTACGGAGTCGATCGCCCACCGAAAGCTCCAGAAACTTTCAGGGAAGCGAGGATTGATGAGAAGCAGTTTCGTGTACGTCTCTCCTTGGCATTAATGGTTGCGACAGTCGCGCCAGGTCCGGGGAGTCGACATGGTATACGAGGTTCATGTTGGATGCACTAAAAGGGATCATCGTTGCCGATTTTTCACGGGTGCTGGCGGGGCCGCTCTGCACGCAAATGCTGGCCGACGCCGGGGCACGCGTCATCAAGGTCGAAGACCCATCCCGTGGCGACGAGACACGGCGGTGGGGGCCGCCTTTCGTTGAAGGGATTAGCGCGTACTTCCTCGCGATCAATCGGAGCAAGGAGTCGATCGCCCTCGATCTGAAAAGTGAATCGGATGCCGGCGTCGCTCGGCGCCTCGTCAATCGCGCGGATGTCGTCGTCGACAACTTCCTGCCTGTTCAGCGGGCGGCGTTGCTTCCGAAGATCCCGAAAAAAACGATTCATTGCGCGATCACCGGTTATGACAGCGACACGCCCGAACGCGACTTGCCCGGATTCGATCTTCTGGCGCAGGCCGAATCGGGCCTGATGTCGATCACCGGCGAGGCGCATCGCGATCCGATGAAAGCCGGCGTTGCGATCTCCGACATCCTCACCGCGCATTACGCGTTCGGCGCGATCACGTCCGCGCTCTATCGCCGAGCGAAGACAGGCGAAGGGGCTAAGCTCGAAATCTCACTATTCGCTTCGTCGATCGCATCGCTGATCAACGTGGCGCAAAACGTCCTGCTCACCGGCAAGGAAGCCAAGCGATTCGGAAACGCGCATCCGTCGATCGTTCCGTATCAGCTTTTTCACGCAAGCGATCGCGCATTGGTCGTCGGCGCGGGGACCGATCGTCATTTTCAGCTTCTGTGCACGCGCGTGCTTCGGCGCGAAGATCTGGCAGCCGACCGCCGGTTCGCAACGAATGCCGGGCGGGTCAAACATCGGGACGAGTTGATTCGCATTCTCGAACGCGAATTTCGGCGTGCGCGCGCTTCGCAATGGATTGCGCGGTGCAGAAAAGCCTCGGTGCCGGCGTCGCTCGTGCGAGGCGTACGCGAAGCACTGCGCACTCCCGGCGGGCGCGCGATGATCGGATCGATCGATCATCCACAGATCGGAGCGTACGACGCCGTGCGAAATCCAATTCGCATCAACGGTCTTCGCACTCCCCTCGGCGCCGCTCCGCCCGCCCTCGGCGAGCACACCGAGAAAATCTTGCGCGAGTTATTTCAGGAGTGACAATCGAAGCAGCGCCAGGCAACAGATCAGAACGAAAGCGAGCAGCACGGCAATCAAGACGTTCGCTCGAAACGGTTTTCCGAACGCACGGAACGCGAAAAGGAGAATTGCGACGCCGGCGACGCCGATGGCGCCGCCGACGAGTACGACCCGAAACAGGACTGTGCCGAACGTCATGCTGAGCGAAGCGAAGCATCTCGTCGACGAGATCCCTCGCTGCGCTCGGGATGACGGCTAAGTTTTTTTCACTGTTCGCGCGCTCAACGCCGCGACCAGTTGAATGAGCCGGCGGCCTTCCTCGTCGGCGGCTTCGTAAGCCTGGCAGAGGGATTCGAGCTCTTCGTCATCTTCGTAGGCCGCGACCGTGAAGCCCTCCTTCGGCTGTGACGATGATTCCGTCATCTCTCGCGACCACACTCCGCCGCGCAGCCGATAAGTCAGGAACGCGCGGGTGCGCGCACGTCGGGCGCCTCCGAGGTCGACGAGAGCGACGGAGCTGGAAGGTTCGATCGCACCGGCATTCGCTTTCTGCGCCGCGAGAACTTTGCCGACAAACGTCGCGACCATGTCGTTGAGAAGCTTCTCAGCGTCGCCCACCGGTTGCACGAACCGAAGCCCGCTGTGCGACACGTCTGCACTTCCGGTTTTTCTGATGACCATTGTGTGCGCCGCTTCGCAAACGAATTCGACGTCGCTGCCTTTCCATTTGAAAAGGAGCATGAAGCGATCGCCTTCTCTCGATTGTCCGTAGTGTTCGACGAAGGCTCCGCTGATGCCGATGTCGAGGATGAGTGCGTTCTGACCATCGAGGAGAGCGAGGATCGGCTTCGCAAGCCTGAGGCGCTGAAATTCGCGCCTGTCGTTTGCCACCATCTGTCAGGAAGTATTCACTGGCGGCCTGGCGGAGGCAAGCATATTGCTGCGCCTGAAATGAGCCTGTGGTGAAGGAACGAATCCAAGAACGTCGAAGCATCTGGCGTGTCGATCCTGATAGCACGTGGACGACGGTGTTGCCGGTCGTCTTCATCATCGCGTCGCTGGTTTCCCTGGCGTCGCTGCCGGTCGTGGTTGGCACGCACACGGCGCGGATGCGCAACGAGATCACGCGTCTCGCCGAACCCGCTCGCCGCGCTGCGAACGAGATTCAGCTCGATCTCTCGGCGGAGCTCGACAAGGTCATCGCATTTCAAGTCACCGGTCAGCCGCAATTTCGCGACGACTATCGGAGTCTGCTCAATCAACAGGTCCACGATTACGAGGTGCTTCGCGGCGTCGGCCCGCAACTCGGCGACGAGGTGAACAAGAATTTCGTAACGCTGATCTCGGAGACACAGCGCTGGCACGCAGGCGTCACGAACGGCGAATTTCTGCAGCGGCAGTTGCCCGCCGAAGTCTTCATGACGCGGCTCTTCGAGCGGCATCCGTCGTATGACCGCGCGCTGCGCGCTGCGTCGTCGCTCGAAAGCGCGATTCAGTCGGCAGCCAACGATCGCCTGGCGAAGATTCGCGACGCTGAGCGCGTCAACATGGCTCTGACGATCATCCTCACGTTGCTCGCCCTCGTCTCAGCTCTTCTCGTCGCAGGCCTCGGAAAACAGACGCGCCGCCTGGCGCGAGAAGCTGAGCGCCGGCGGGAGGAGGCCGAACGTGAAGCAGGTGAGGCCAAGATCGCCCGCGCGGCCGCAGAAAAGGAGGAACGACGCGCCGCGTTTCTCGCCACCGCAGTCCAGGAGCTGGCGTCATCGCTCGATGTCGGCCGCGCAGTCGCAACGCTGGCGCGACTCTTCGTTCCAAACCTGGCAGAGATTTGCGCAATCGACGTCGCGGAAGGCGATCGAACGCTGTGTCGGCGCGCGATCGCCCATCGCGATCAACAAACTGAAGACTCGATGCGCGACCAGATCGATCAGCCGATCGAGCCGGTGCCCGCGGCCCTCGCACGCGTGATGGACGAGCGCGAGGCAAAAATCGTCGGGCCCGCGGCAGGACTCGCGAAATTTCTCACCGGCATCGACGAGCAGCGAAGCGTCATGGTCATTCCGTTGGTGAGTCGCGGCGAAGTGCTCGGCGTTGTTACCGCCGCCGCGCCCACCGGCCAGGTTTTCACTCGCGAAGACCTGATGTTTGCTACCGAGCTGGCGCGCCACGGATCGCTGGCGATCGACAATGCACGGCTGTACCTGGAATCGCAGCAAGCGCTGCGCGCACGCGAGGAAGTTCTCGCGATCGTTTCACACGATCTGCGCAATCCGCTCAATGCGATCACGCTGGCCGCGTCGCTGCTGCAGACATCGCAGGCGATATCACCCGAAGACCGCGAGCAACTCGACATCATCGATCTGTCCGCGCAGCGGATGCGCCGTCTCATCGAGGATCTTCTGGACGTGACGCGCCTCGAAGGCGGGAAGCGCCTTCCGATCGAACCGGCGCCGGTCGAAGTCGTGCCGTTGCTTGCGGAGACCTACGAACTTTTCAAAGCGCAGGCAGCGACACAGTCCATCACGCTGCAATATCAGGTGGGTGGCAAGCTTCCGCCGGCGTGGGCAGACCATCACCGCGTGTTGCAGGTGCTTTCGAATCTCATCGGGAACGCCATGAAGTTCACGCCGAAGGGCGGTGTGGTCTCATTCCGCGCCGACGCGCAGGGCGATGAGATTCTTCTTGCAGTCGCCGATACCGGCCCGGGAGTCCCGAAGAAGAATCTGAAAGACATCTTCAACCCATACTGGCAAGCAAAGCGCGCCGAGCGTCTGGGCGCCGGCCTGGGACTGCCGATCGCGAAGGGAATCGTGGAAGCGCACGGCGGCCGGATCTGGGTTGAAAGCGAAGAGGGGCGCGGGACAAAGTTCTACTTCACTTTACCCGTCGCACGTAAAGCCGCGGTCAACGCTCAACAGCAGGCGGAATCTCCAGCACATCACTGACGCTCAACTCCGCGAAGAGGCGGATGAGTCGCCGCCCCTCGTCATCCGACGCCTCGTAGACTCGGCAGAGGCGCTTCATCTCATCGGAATCAAATGCTCGCGCGACCGTGAATCCCCCTGTCGGCTGTTCGGGCAGAAAGACAGCGCGCCTGTTCCACTTGCCATCCTCGAAGCGATAGGACAAGAAACCGGCATCCGCGCCGCGCACCGTCTTATCACCGTCGACCGTGTGATGTGGCACAGGCGTATTCCCCGGCGACGTGCGCCGTCGGTCGATTTCCTTCATGACGAACGTGCCGAGCATTTCGCGCAGGCGCTCCCCGCTTTCGCCGATGGCGGCGAGGAATCGCACGCCCCAATGTGCGCCGGTGCTGCGCACGACTTCGCATTTGATCCCGATTTCACGGCCGAGGTACGAGAAGCGGAGCTCGGGGACGCGGTCGGTGACGGTTCCCGAGTGTTGCAGCTTGGCCCCCAGCACACCGATTTCGACGATGGTCACCGGGATCGCGCCCAGCGTGCCCGTAATGGGAGGGTTCACGTTCAGGCGCTGAAATTCTCGCCGTTCATCCACGGCGACAATTGTATTCGACTGATTATTCGAACAGCGCCGTCTGCATGCGGACGGAGGCCACGTAACGGTTGCGCACGCGCTGACGGTAGGCTCTCGTCCCGTAAGAGACTCTTTGCAGGTAATTCTGTGTTTCCTGAAACGGAGGAACACCGCGGAATCGCTCGACGTTTCCTTCGCCGGCGTTGTAGGCAGCCAGAGCTGTGCGCTGATCGCCGAATCGATCCATCAGATAGCGCAGGTATTTGGTTCCGGCCGCGATGTTTTCGGACGGATTGAACGGATTGTCGCAGCCCAACAGTCGGCTGGTTTCCGGAACGATCTGCATCAGCCCCTGCGCGTTCTTGTTTGAAACCAGATGCGGTCGAAAATCGGATTCCGCTTCGACGACAGCCGCAACGAGCTCAGGAGACAGATTGTTGCGGACCGCCTCGCGGTAGATGATCGACCCAAACGGGACTTCGGCCTGGAAGAACTGCTCTTTCGCGAGGTCGAGACTCAAGGTCTGCTTCTCGTCTGAGGGATGGAGAAATGACTCGCGGACCTTCGGCGTCATGAAAACCGGAAACGACCGAGTCGGCTGAAGGATGCGGTTTTCCATCATCGGCAGGCTGCTGATGTTCATCGCGTCGATCGGAAATCCGAAAGCGCAGAACGCGAGCGGGATTCCGATCACGAGGGTGATCGCGCGGCGGCGCACCTGGGCGCCTGCAAGTCGCAGCAGACGAGTTATTTGACGTCGTCGCGCGTGCTTCTGGCAATCGCAGATGACTCGGTAATCCCAATGCCTGCGCCCGCCTCGCATACGAGTAGCCGTCGAGGGCAAAAGGCGGACCAGTTTGGTTCGTTGATTGAGCAAACGTAAGACAGGAAGCTAGATCGAGTATCGGTCCCTATCGTCGCGCTCCGCTCCTCGCGCCTCTCACGCCGCAAATAACTCGCGGCAGCGACACGACCTCATCCATGTTGAAGGTTAACAGCGGCTGAGTCAACCTTTATCGGCATACCGGTTGCGAAGCGGACCGCGTGCGTTTCGCGATCGCATTCGCTCTCATCGCCGCAACTGCGTCGGCGCAGCAATACGGATCTTCGTGGCGTAGAGACTACGAGAAAGAAAAAAATGGACCGCACGGAGAGTGTCGCGTGGATTGGGAACGCGCCTCTCCCGGACTCGATTACCGGCGTATCGAGTGCCTCGGAAACGACGACGTCGACTTACATGTCATCCGTGTCGATCAGCATCTGTGGCGCCTCGATGTGGCCTCCATTCGTGGCGGCAGCACGGCGCGGCGCGTCGCCGACGACAAAGATGCGGGTTTCGTGATCAACGCCAGCTTCTTCGACGGTCACCGCGCTCCCTTAGGCGCCCTGGTCCGATCGGGCGACGAGATCCAAGGCGCCAGGCGGACGAGCTGGCAATCGATCTTTCTCATCGACGGCGATGGGATTCCTCGAGTCGTCACGCCCGCGCAATGGTCACGATTTCGAAAGAAGGCCTGGCTTGCCGTGCAGGCCGGACCGCGGCTCGTGACCGCGGGGCACACGAACCGCGTGCATCAGAGCTACGCCGCGGCGCGGGCGGGCGTCTGCATCGAGAACAATGGCGACCTCGTCTTTTTCGCGACGCCGCAGGAGCGGAAGCTCGACATGTATGAAATCGCCCGCGTCGCACGGCGGGATGAGGTCGATGGCGGGCTGGCCTGTCGCGATGCGATGCTCTTCGACGGAGGCCATTCGGCACAGATCTATCTGGACGGCGACAACAAGCGCGTTCACGTCGACGGAGACTTCGTCCCGGCGTTCATCTACGCGACGAAGCGGTAGCCACACCAGCCTGCTCGAGAAACCGTTTCAGATGTTTGAGGCGGTTGCGCACTTCGCTCGCGAAGAACATGCTGCAGGCGAGGTTCAAAATCGGACGGAGAAATCGGGGCCGCGTCTCGAAGTTGTATCGATAGGTGACGCGAGTTTGATTGCCGGCCGCCGGATCCTGCTTCAACGTCGCCGCGAAGCTCTCGAGAATGCGCGGGCCGCGAACCATCTTTACTGCCGCAACCTGTGGCCGATCAAAGCTGACGTACACGGCGTCCATCGCCATGCCGCCGAATGAATTCCTGGAGACGCAGCGGCAGGTCGCACCAATACGTGCGGCATCGCTGTCGAGCAAGCGGGCTTCCTTGAGGAACGGGTCCCACTCGAGCCGGCGGCCGTAGTCGTGGATCAGATCGAAAACGATTTCTGGCGAAGCCGCGATCAGGATTGATTCTTCTCGTGCTCGGGTTCGCATCGACGGCGACTATTTTTTCGCCGTCACGATCGGCAGGCCGGCAGCTTTCCAGGCGTTCCAGCCTCCGATGAGGGCGGCGGCGTTCTTGATGCCGTGAGCTTTGAGATCCAGCACCGCACGGGCGCTTGTATGCTCGGCCTCTCAAGCACAGTAGGTGATCAGAAACTTCTTCACCGGCACATCTTTGAACCGCTGCGGCAGCTGGCTGAGCGGAATGCTGATCGCGCCGGGGAGATGTCCCGAGTCGTAACTGTCTTTCGACCGGACATCGATGTAAACCGCTTTCTTCTCCTTGACGAGCTTCATCGCTTCATCGCGCGAGATCCTTCTCGCGGTTGCGAGCTCGTCCCGGACTGCGGCGGTCGAAGTTGCAGGGGGCGTTGCTGAGCCCGGCTGCGTCGAAGTCTTGTATTGCGCGTCAGCGACGGCAGCGATCGATGTCGCCGCGACTGCTGCGATCAAAAAGCTCTTCAAACGGAAGCCTCCTCCCATCTACTGAATCGACTTGAAGAAACGCTCGAATCGCGGGGCGAAATAATGCGCGCGATCAAATGAAAATGCGACTGCGGTCGCCTTGCCGACGATGCGGCGGCGATCGATCAGGCCGATGAAGCGGCTGTCATTGCTGTTGTCGCGGTTGTCGCCCATGACGAAATAGCGGCCGCGAGGTACAACAACCGGGCTGAACGAGCGGACTGCGGGCATTTGCGGGGTGAACATCACGCGATGCGTGCGGCCGGCGAGGTTCTCCTCCACCACCACCGAGCTCCCTTGTTCGCTGTCTTCCTGCGTTGCGATTTCCCTCCACTGCGCCGCGCGGCCGTTGACGAAAAGCTGGTTGTCGCGCATTTCGATGCTGTCGCCCGGAACGCCGACGACGCGCTTCACCAGCCGTGTCCCGTCGACAGGCGAGAAAAGCACGACGATGTCTCCGCGTTGCGGATCGGCCCACTTGAAGACCTCCAGCGTCGTGAACGGAACCTTGAGGTCGTAGGCCAGCTTGTTGACCACGACGCGGTCGCCTTCCTCGATCGTCGGCTTCATTGATCCGGTCGGAACGTCGTTCCAATCGGCCAGAGCCGAACGGAGCGAGCTGACGACGAGCAACATCGCCAGGAAAATCCGGATCTCGTTGAGGACCTTGTTCTTCACCCTATTCCTGACTTCACCGGAACAGCGCACGGAAGTTTGGCATTGCACCTACGCTAGACTCAACGCCAATGTCCCATCGTAGCGCGGTTCATGAGCTGAAGACGCTCGTTCTGTCGTTTCATTCCCTCCTGGCCGTTGAAACCGTCGAGGAGGAGCGCATCCGCTCACTGCTGATGGAGGTTGCCAACGACCTGCGGTTACCGTTCTACGAATGGTCCGTGACAGAAGGGTTGCGGCGATTGCGAGGACCGACCGTCGACACAACGCAGGATGCGCTGACGGCTCTGCGGCACATCGAGCGCATCGACGGCGATGCCATCTATCTTCTGAAGGACCTCGCGCCCTATCTCTCGACCGCCAGCGTCGCACGCGCCCTGCGCGATCTCGCCCAGAAACTGACATCGACGAGGTCCGCGCTCGTGCTGTCCGGCAGCCCGATCGAGCTCCCCGCAGACATCGACGCACTGGCGGTGCGTTTCGAGCTGGAACTGCCTGACGAAGACGAAATTCGCGATGTGATCCGCTCGGTCATCGAAAGCGTGAGCGCGAGACAGCGTGTCCGCGTCGACTTGACCCGCGAAGATGCGCAGCGAATTGTGCGTGCGCTGTCGGGCCTGACCCTCAACCAGGCGCGCCAGGTCATCGCGTCGGCAATCGTCGATGACGGACGGCTCTCGGTCGAGGACCTCCAGACCATCATCAAGCGGAAGGGCGAGATGATCGAGCACGGCGGCGTGCTCGAATTCTTTCCCATCGGTGGCAACAAATTCGAGCTCGGAGGATTCGAGCGTCTGAAGGGCTGGCTGGAAAGGGCTCGCATCGGCTTCACGCCCGCAGCGCGTGATCTGAATCTCGAGGCACCTCGGGGAATTCTCATCGTCGGGGTGCAGGGATGCGGAAAATCGCTGGCCGCGAAATTCGTCGCCCGGCAGTGGGACATGCCGCTCCTCAAACTCGACGCCGGAAGGTTGTACGACAAGTACATCGGAGAGACGGAGAGAAATTTTCGCAAGGCCACCGGGCTAGCCGAAGCGATGGCGCCGGTGGTTCTGTGGATCGACGAAATCGAAAAAGTCTTTGCGCAGGGCGGCAGCGGAGAATCCGACGGCGGCTTGACGCATCGCCTTTTCGGATCCTTCCTGACCTGGCTTCAGGAAAAGAACGCCGATGTTTTCGTAGTCGGAGCCGCGAACGATCTGATGAACGTTCCCCCTGAACTGCTGCGCAAGGGGCGCTTCGACGAGATCTTCTTCGTCGATCTGCCGACGCCTGACGAGCGCAAGAAGATCTTTCGGATTCACCTGCTCCTGCGAAAGCAGGATCCGGCGCCGTTCGATCTCGAGGCGCTTGCGAAAGCGACCGACGGATTCAGCGGCGCCGAGATCGAGCAGGTTGTGATCTCGGGACTCTATCGATCGCTGCAGAAAAAGGAATCGCTGACGACCGAAGCACTCATCGACGCCGCGAACAGCACTGTTCCGCTTTCGATCGCACGCCGCGAAGACATCGAACAAATTCGCGACATGGCGAAGGGACGATTTACGCCAGTGGCCTAGGGCACGGTGCCGTGCTGCCCGCGACGATTCACGATCGACATGAATTCCTGGCGCGTCCGCTCGTCGCTGAGGAAATTGCCGCGCAGCACGTTCGTCTCCATGAAAGACGACTCCTGTTCGACGCCGCGCATCACCATGCACATGTGCATGCCGCCCATCCAGACCGCCAGTCCGCGCGGCTCGAGGATGCGCTCGATCATGTCGGCGACATCGTGCGCGAGGTTCTCCTGCGACTGCAGCCGGCGCATGTGCACTTCGACAATGCGCGGGATCTTCGAAGCGCCGATGATGGTCCGCTCCGGGATGTAGCCGACGATGAAGTGACCGAAGAACGGCAGGATGTGATGCGCGCAAAGCGTCTTGTATGTTCCGCCGATGACCACGAGGTTCTGGCAGTTCTCATCGGCAGTCGAACACGCCTTGCGGAACAGCGTCGATAAGCGTTTGACGTCGGTGAAATCGTAGCCGCTCGTCATCGTGATCAACGACTCCGACCAGCGCCGAGGAGTGTCGCGGAGGTTTTCGTCATCGAGGTCGACGTGCAGAAGTCGCAGAGCCTCCCGCAGATGCTGCTCGAGCTTCTCGCGATTGACGGACGGGCGGGGGGTGAGCATCTGCCCCTGATCGGCGAGGAGCGCTTCGCTTCCATTTTGCAAGGCGAGGTCTGCGTTTTTCATGGCCCGGGGATTGTACGCGATTGACAACTGAATGAGCGTTCATTCATACTTGGTGTGCAGCTTGTAATGCCTGCTGGCTGAAGGAGTCTTTCAATGGCGGAAGTCAAAACCCAGGGCGCGGTCGACGCGATGGAGGTCGCCGAAGCCTCTCGTGAGACCGAGTGGGAAAAGCCCTCGTTCGTCGGTCAGCTCTTCCTGGGCAATCTCGATGTCGATCTGATCCATCCGTTCCCCGAACAGCCGGCGGAAGACAAGGCCGTCGGCGACGCGTACCTTCCCAGGCTCGAACGCTTTCTCGCCGAACACGTCGATGCCGACAAGATCGACGAGCAGGGTGAATACGACTATGCACTGTTCGATGGATTCACCGAGTTAGGCGCGTGGGGCATGAAGATCCCCAGGGAGTATGGTGGACTCGGATTCAGCGCCACGAACTACAACCGCGCGATCGGCCTGGTCGCGACGTGGTGCGGCTCGACGGTCGCATGGCTCTCCGCACATCAATCGATCGGCGTCCCGCAGCCGCTGAAACTCTTCGGCACGAAAGAACAAAAAGGAAAATGGCTGCCGCGACTCGCGAAGG
>QHVX01000060.1:0-620 GCA_003222375.1 Acidobacteriota bacterium | reverse complement strand
AGAGAAAAAGCAGATCACTGCTTTCATTCTCGAGATGAACACGCCCGGCGTCGAGATCGCGCATCGCTGTCAGTTCATGGGACTGCGCGGCATCGGCAACGTGCTCATCCGCTTCAAAGATGTTTTCATCCCGAAAGAAAATCTGCTGTGGGAAGAGGGTCAGGGTCTCAAGCTCGCGCTGATCACACTCAACACCGGCCGTCTGACGATTCCTGCCGGGTGTGCGGCGGGCGGGCGGCGAATGCTCGAGATCGCGCAGGAGTGGGCGAACGAGCGCGTGCAGTGGGGCGCGCCGATCGGAAAACATGAAGCGGTGGCCGCAAAGATCGCATGGATGGCATCGCATACGTTTGCGATGGAAGCGATCGTCTGGCTGACCTCCGGACTCTCCGACCGCGGCGACGTCGATCTGCGTCTCGAAGCCGCGATGGCGAAACTATTCAACACCGAGACGGCATGGCAGTGCGCCGATCATCTCGTACAGATCCGTGGCGGCCGCGGATTCGAAACTGCGCAATCGCTGCGCGAACGGGGTGAGAAGGCATATCCGGTCGAGCGAATCCTGCGCGACATGCGCATCAACCGGATCTTCGAAGGAACGAGCGAGATCCAGCATCTCT
>QHVX01000134.1:3464-12666 GCA_003222375.1 Acidobacteriota bacterium | reverse complement strand
GCTGCTACGTTTCTTCTTTCCGTCGACATCGACAAGACGATTGCAGAGCTCTTTCCGCACGCAGAGTCGCTCCTTCCCGAGCCCTACAAAATTTTCCCCGCTGACGAGACCCAACCGCCCACCCTCGGCTTCGCTCTCGCGGAGACGGCGGTCATCAAAGAGCTCGACACGAAGCTCGATCGCTGGCTGACCGACGAGACCGCCTGGCAGGTGACGCGCAATCCGAACGCCAAGGAAAAAGCCCAGGTCGCGATGGCCAGCTACCTCGTGCCGCTGCTGAAAGTGGCCGAGAACGCGATGATGTCGAATCTGCTGAACGACTATCACGCTGTGTTCTGGCTCGCGCATTCGTTCGATATCGCGCGCCATTTTTCATCCGTCCCGCGACGGGTGAGCTCGATCGAAGCGCAGGTGGGACGCACGCAGGGCGACGCGTTGAAGTATCGAATCTTTCAGAAATGGTCGCTCGAAACGCGGGACCAGATGTCGCAGCTCGCCAACAAGGCGGCCGCGATCCTCGACGGCGAAGAGCAGCACGCACTGCAATTCTTCCGGCTCCTCCAGGATGACGTGCTGATTTTCACGGAGGAGTTCATTGGCCCCGATTTGAGGGAGTTGCGGTCGTTTCTGAACGGCTATCTGCGCCGTGATTTCCAGGGTTTTCGCGACGGTTTCGAACGCCTGCGCAACATCGCAGCCGAATTGCTGCAACGCGATCGAACGTTTCGCACATCGCTCCCGTTTTTCGGCATCAATCCCGATCAGGGAATCTCGACCGCCGTCTTGCTGGACGGACGTTTTCAGGAGTTTCTGTTCGAGCTGCCGGCGGTGCAGAACGCGCTCAACCGGGAAGACCGCGAGCAATTCCAATTGATCGCGCGGCGCGTTCGCGAGTTCGCGGTTCTCAATCAACTTCGCCGCGGCATCGCGTGGATGATCGTCTCACCGGAGGGCAGCGTGCAGGCTGCCGACAAACGGAGTGGAATTGTTTACTCGCACACGACGCGGCCGCTCGATTTCGGGCGGCCGGGAGTCGTCGATCCGATCATTCATCGCTTCGGACTGATCTACGACATTTCGAACTTCACGGAAACGCTCGGCAATCTGCGACGCGCCGGGCGGAAGGAAGAGATCAACTCGTACCGGCAGATGTTGCTGTTTCAGCGGCGACTCGATTCGATCGCACAGCGCCATCTCCTCATCTTCGAGAAATTCCTCGGCGACGGCGCGTTCTACTCGACGCGTCGCGCTCTCCGCTTGATTCGCGGGGCGGTGGAGATCCAGCACTTCTACTCCGAGATGCGGAAGACCGGCTTCGCCTTCAACAAGGGTCTGCGCATCGCCGTCAATTTCGGCTACTACCGGTTGCTGCCGATGCGCGCAGGCGTATCGAACGAAAAGATCAACGAGTTCTACGGGCCGGGCATCGTCGAGCTGTCGCGGCTGACGACCGGAAAAGCGAACAAGGAGATCGAGGAATTCGCGAGTTTTCTCGTCGCGCACGGTTATGAGCCGCTCAAAGTTCAGAATTTCTTCGCGCCGCTCGAGCACGGCGTCGACGTCATCGATCACACGCAGCACGCACGCGAGTTCTACGCCTACGTCAACGTCAACGGACATCTGGTCAACGAAGGCATCGTGGCATCGATGCCGATGCTCCAGGAGCTCTCGAACGAGCTGGGCACGGAAGGACAGCGCCTGTTTCAGCTCCGCAGTCCGTGGGGAATGTATTTCGGATTCGATCCGGCGGTCGAAGGACTCGAATATGTCGGCGTGCGCTTGATCGGAATGGTTTCGCTCAAGGGACTCGACAACATCGAAGTCGGCGAGGTCGTGCCGTTCATACCAGGCGAAGTCGAAGGGACGGCTGTTGATACCGCCGATTCGTTGGTCATGTTGCTGCGTCAGGAATTTCATCAGCGCGATCAGAGCGGCGCGTATCAGCCCAGCACCGAGACGACGCACGAGAAACTGATCCCGAGCGAAATCGTCGTCTGCATACGGCCGGATGCTACGGCCGGCAACGGCGGAGAAGTTTTGATCGGCGAGTGGGACCCGCTCTCCGACGACGTCCGCAATCCGGTCCGATTACCGCGCGCCGATTTTCAGCGACTCTTCTCGCTGAGCGGCGACCTCAACGCCGAAAATCTTTCGACGAACAAGAAGAGCGTGCGCGAAACCTACCTGCGTCTTTCCGATCACATCTACACGCCGGCGGTACAGCTCGCGACCTTCCGCGAGAAGGATTACGCCGCGTTCGTGTTGGGAGATGTGGTCGAGAAGTTGTGACGCTCGTCATCCTGAGCCGCGAAGACGGCGAAGGATCTCGTCGAAGAGATCCTTCGCTTCGCTCAGGATGACGAGCTACCATCACAGCGTGCGCGTCGATCACGGCAAGCGCGAAATCATCTGCTCGGTTGGTGATCTCGTCTATCCGACGACCTATCGGCGTATCGGCGTCGAGCGCGGCGACGGATTCCGCAGAATGTGGATTGGACAGGACATCCACAGCCGTCGCGCGGAGTTGCGCGCAGCCGACGATGTGCATTACCGCGCTGAGGTCCACGTCGTCCATCGCGTAACCCACCAAAATTGGAATATCACCATTACGGGCCGCGTCGACGGCCTCTCGATTGACGCTGCAAATCGCACCGTCAGCATCGAGGAAGTGAAGTCGATCCATTTCGATCTCGAGCTGGAGGCACTCTACAGGTCGGAGAAACTGCAGCGGCATCTGTTTCAACTGCTGCTCTACTCCCTGTTTCTTTCGTCACAACCCGAACTGACGGATTACGCGTTCGCGCCGCGCCTCGTGCTCATCGATCTGATCGGCGGAGACACGCGCGAGATCGACGCCGACTTCGATCGCGACAGCGTCGCTGCCGCGCTGAACGCGAGCCTCGAGGAGCTGATCGCGCGGGTCGAGACTGAACGTGCGCTGATTCTCGCGAAGCGCGCATTCGCGGAGTCGCTGCAGTTTCCGTACGAGCGCATGCGACCGTATCAACCCGAAATGATCGACGCGGTCGCGCGCGCGATCCGCCAGCGCGAGGCGCTGCTGGTGTCCGCGCCGACCGGCATCGGAAAAACAATCGCGGCGCTTTATCCCGCCGTCCGCGAATCGCTCAGAGCGGGGAAGAAACTCTTTTACCTGACATCGAAAACCCTGCAGCAGGAAGCGGCCGTCGAAGCGATGAAGCTTCTCAACGACGGCTCGCTGCGCGTTCTCCGCATCCGCGCCAAACAGAAGATGTGCGCGCACACCGAGATGATCTGTCACGAGGATTTCTGCCCGTTCGCGGCGCGCTATTCCGAAAAGATGGAGAAGAGCGGCCTCGTCGAGCGCATCACCAATTCGATGACGTACTTCGATCCCGATCTCACGTTCGAGCTTTCGCGCTCGACCGAGGTCTGTCCCTTCGAGGTGTCGTTGGAGTTGATCGAGCAGGCCGATGTCATCGTCTGCGATTACAACTACATCTTCGATCCGTACGTCGGGCTGAAGGCGTACCAGCAGGACCACGATTACGGCGATTGCGTTCTGATCGTCGATGAGGCGCACAACCTCGTCGATCGCGGCCGGTCGTACTACTCGCCCGAGCTTCACGAGAAGACTTTCGACGCGATCCGCGATCATCTCGCCGGGCGCAGCGCGCGCGTCGAAGGCTGGCAGGAGTTGCTCGACGAATTACGCGACCACTTACACGATCTCTCGAATGTCGTCGACGCGTCGACGACCCAGGCGCTGTGCGAGCCCGATCGCGATCTCTTCGTTCGCCAGCGCGCGCAGTGGGAACGCGTGGTCATGAATTACATTTCATGGAAGATCGAGAACGGGATCGCCGAGGAAGACGACCCGCTCGTTGACTTCTACTTCAAGCTCGTCAAATTCACGAATCTCCTGAGCGAAGGTGGCGAGGAATTCGCGCACGTCATCCAGCGCGCACCGGACGGCCTCAAACTCAAGATCTTCTGCAAAGATCCCTCGCGTTTCCTCGGCAGCATCTTCGACTCCGCGTGGGCGACGATCGCGCTGTCGGCGACGCTCGAGCCCTTCGATTTCTACAAGAAGACTCTCGGCCTGCCGCAGTCGCGCGCGACCGAGATCGCGCTGCCTTCGCCATTTCCGCGCAGCAATCGCAAGATCGTCGTCATTCCGGAGGTCGATACGACGTTCAAGCAGCGCGCGAACCATTACGATCGCATCGCGCTGACCGTCGGCCAGATCGCGGAGGCTTCGGAAGGCAATTTTCTGGCGCTCTTTCCGAGCTATGCGTTTCTGCGGGAGGTGGCCGAGCGCATGCCGACGATCCGCAAGCAGATCATGGTGCAGCGAACCGACATGACCGATTACGAGCGCAACGCCATCCTCGATATCGTGCGCCGCGGCGGCGACAATCTGATCATGGCCGTCTCCGGCGGTATGTATGCCGAGGGGGTCGACTATCGCGGGGACATGCTGTCGGGCGTGATGGTGGTCGGGCCGGCACTGCCGTCAGTCAGCTTCGAGCAGGAATTGCTCAAGCGATACTACGACGATCAGTACGGCGCGGGATTCGAATTCGCGTATCTGATCCCGGGAATGACGCGCGTCGTACAGTCGGCGGGACGCGTCATTCGGAGTGAAACCGATGTCGGCGTGATTGCGCTTTTGTGCCGCCGCTTCACGCAGGAAACGTACACGCGATATTTTCCCAGCGATTGGTACGAAGAGTCGCCGCGCGAGCTGATCTCTAAAAAACCGGCGAGCGAGATCCGCGCATTTTTCGAAGCAAAGTCGACCCCGCAATTGAGGCTGCTATGAAGGCAGAAGGCGGAAGGCGGAAGGCAGAAATCCCGCCCTCCTTTTCTGCCTTCTGCCTTCTGCTTTCTGCCTTCGGGTGCGCCTCCGCCCCCCAACCGACCGTCCCACCCTCCGCCGTCCCGGGCGCGGTAGTCGCGGTCATGTGCGCGCAGATGCGAAGCGAAGGGATGACTGCCGGTTTCCGAGTCGTTAAGACGACACAGCCCATCGTCACACCGGCAGTGATCAGCGCCATGGCCGACGTTGCGTTCTATCGCGGCAAGCCGGTCGCGCCCGTGCTGCCGAATGCGTTGCTGCCGGTTGAGCCGGCGCCGTGCGCACGCGCGATGATCGAGGCCGTCGATCCGCGCCGCGACGCCGACGCGATGATCCTGCAGTTCTCGTCGCCGTTCTCGAATCCCTACACGCGTCGCCAAATTGGCGTCGTCGCTCGTCTCTCGCTGGGCGAAGACAACCCGGTGTGGTACTGGATTCCGATGGTCGATCGCCATGGATCGTGGGCCGCCAGTTCGCCGCTGATCCTCGGCGTTCGCGAGTAAAGGAGATCACTGATGGGTCCCGTGGTCGTCAAGGCAGGAACCGCGTTTCGAAACGAAGTCGAAGCGGGCAAGCATCGTCCCACTCCCTACGATTTCCTGTCCGCCGGTCTCGGAGGCTGCACGTCGATGACCATGCGCGTCGTCGCCAAGCGCGAGAACATTCCGCTCGAAGGCGCCGAGATCACCATCACCAACGATCGGATGTACGCCAAAGACTGTGCCGACTGCACCAGCAGCACCGGCTACATCCACCGCTTCGACGTCCGCATCAAGTTGATCGGAAACCTCACCGAAGCACAACGCGAACGGCTGCTTTCGGTTGCTCGGCGCTGCCCAGTCGCGAAGACTTTGACCTCGGAAATCAAAATTGAGGAGCAACTTGTATGAATTCACTGCTCGAAGAAGCGATCGAAGCATGGGAAGGAAACCGCGACGGCGTGATTGCGGAAGTCGAAAACATCCCATCCGAAAAACTCGACTTCAAGCCGGGCCCGGATTCGCGGACGGCATCGGAGCTCGCGCTGCACATCATGGAAGTGTCGCTGATGATGGTCGGCGAGTTGACGCGCGAAGACACGAATGTTCATCGTGCGGAGTGGCCCAAGCTCCTCGCGATCTACAACGACCCGATTCGGGGATTGAAATCGAAGAAGGACATCGTGGGCGCTCTGAAATCGACGCTGCAGGACGGCGTCAAGGCTTTCCGCGCCGCCGGGGAGCTGCACATGATGCAGTTGATGACGCGCTTCGATCGCAAGCGCGGCACGCGGCTGGCGTGGTTCAATCACATCATCTCGCACGAGGATTACCATCGCGGACAACTCGCGATTTACCAGCGGCTCATGGGCATCAAGCCAGCGCTCACGAAGATGATCGAAGGCTCGTAGCGCTTCGACCCTGCCGAATTGACTCATTCGTCACGCCCACGTTTCCAGCCAATACTGAAACATCACGAGCGCCCACAGTGGCTTCGCGTGATTGGCGCGGCCGGCGCGATGCTCGGCGAGTAACTCGGTCACGTACTTTTCGTTCGCGATGCCATCGCCGCGCAATCGCTCCGGCGAAAGCAACCGATCGACTTCCCCGCGCAACCCGTGATTGATCCAGCTCGCGATGGGAACGCTCAGTCCACGCTTCCGGCGATAGATCACGTCGTCGGGCAACCACGACTCGGCCGCTTTTTTCAGAATCCACTTCGTCGTCAGGCGGCGGACGCGAAAATCTGCGGGCAGCGACAAGGCGAACCGTGTGACGTCGCGATCGAGAAACGGCGCGCGCGCTTCGACCGACGAGAGCATGGTGGCGCGGTCGACTTTGACGAGGAGGTTGTCGCGCAGATAGCTGCGGTAATCGAGCAGCATCGCCCCGGTCAGCGCGTCGCGATCCGGCGGCACGGTCGGGAGCTCCGGCATGACGGGCGTCATTCCCGCGTAAACATCCGAGGACAGCCCTGCGCCGAACCAGGCGAGGTGACGCTCGATCCACGGTTTCTCCGCGTCGGTGACGAATTTCTTGAGCAGAAACTCGAAGGTCATCTTTCGGTTCGACGCCGGCACACCCTGCACCGCGCGGCGCAGCGCCGCACGCGCAAATTTCGGGAGCGCATCGTAGATCGGCGCGATCTTGTGGCCTACGTATGTCGGATATCCGCCGAAGAGCTCGTCGGCGCCTTCGCCGCTCAGAATCACTTTGACATGTTGTCGCGCAGCCCGAGCGAGTAGGAATGTCGGCAGAATCGCGGGATCGGCGAGCGGCTCGGCGACGCCGCGGACGACATTCTGCAGCGCCTCCAGAAGCGTCTCTTCGTCGATGCGTACCGGAATGTGTCGCGTGCGAATGCGCTCCGCAAGAATCGCGGCGTCGCTGCTTTCATCGAATGACTCTTCCGCAAATTGGGCAGAAAAGGTGTGGACTTTGTCGACGCCGATGAATTTCGCGGCCAACGTCGCGAGGATCGACGAATCGAGACCTCCGCTGATGAAGACTCCGACCGGAACGTCCGACATGACCTGCTTTTCGACCGCGCGCTCCATGAGCTTGCGCGCTTGCTCAACAGCCACGGAGAACGGCGAGCGGACAACGGAGAACGACTCCGGATCCCAATATCGAACGATCTCTTTGCCCTGCTCGGTGAATCGGATGAACGTTCCCGCTTCCACGCGGCGGATCGCGCGGAACATCGTTCGCGGCTCGGGAACGTAACCGAGCCTCAGGTATTCGGCGACCGCGACATCATCGAGATCGCGGCTGATGTCGGGATGGCGCAGGATGCACTGCAGCTCCGACGCGAAGAGAATTTCCTGTCCGACCCGTGCGTAAAACAGAGGCTTCTCGCCGGCGCGATCCCGCGCCAGCAGCAGCGTCCGCGTGCGGCGGTCCCAGATCGCGAGACCGAACATGCCATCGAGCTCGGAAATCGCGTCCGGGCCGCGCTCGAGATACAGCGGCACGATCGTCTCGACGTCGGAATGCGATCGGAACGGGTAGTCTTGAAATCGCGCGCGGATCCCGGCGGCGTTGTAGATCTCGCCATTGCATTCCAGCCAGACCTGCGAGCCGGGCGCCGCAAACGGCTGATCGGCGCGCTCGTGCAGATCGATGATGCGCAGCCGCTCGGTGCCGATCACCGCGTCGGGATGCGCCAGCACCGCGCGTCCGTCCGGGCCGCGATGACGGAGCGCTTCGCCCATCCAGTCGAGGACTTCCGGATAGCGGAGCGTGTTTCCGCGCTCGGCAATGATTCCGTAGATGCCGCACATCAGCGAGGCATTGTATACGCCACGAAATGCGGGCTCTTCGCGATCAGCCTGGCGCCATGCGCTTCGACGAGCGAACGATTCGCCGTATCAGGTTCTCTGACGATGAAGACGGTTCCGGGATGTTTGAATGCTTCCTGAAGCCACGCTTGGCGCTGCAACGCCGACCGGCCGGCGAAATCGCCGTAGTGACGCACGATGTAGTTGCTCGTCAGCTCCTCGCCGTCTGGGCTGACGATCACGATCGGGCGGCGGAGGTAAAAGGCCATCGATCCTGTGAAGGCCTCGATGCCGACGACGTCTGCATTCGCGACGTAAGGATGCAGATTTGCGATGAACGTCTTTGTCGAGCGGCGCTGTCCCAGTTCGTTCATCGTGGCAACACTGACAATCGGAATCGCGAGCATCGGCACGGTCAACGCGATCCACGCGAGCGCGCCGCGCGCGGAGATCGCAATCGCGCCGAAGGTCAGCGCGCAGATGCCGATGACGATCGCAGCATGAAGACCGTACGGGACATGCACGAAAGGGATTGCGGCCAGAAGCACAGCGCCGGCGACCGCCGTTGCGATCGCCGCCGCCCGCCCCGGATTCGCGCGTCGCGCGACGTACAGCGCGATCGCGGGCATCAGCGGAAGGATGTACTGCGGACGTTTCGATTGGGAGATCGAGAAAAAGACGAATGGGACGGCGATCCAGAGCAGGAGGTAACGATCGAGCCACGAGGGTTCTCCGTTCTCCGTTCTCCGTTCTCCGAAAAGACAGAAAATCCACGGGAATGCGCCGCCGATCAGATACGGCACGAAGTACCACGGCGGTCCGGTGCGTTTGAGCGCGCCGGTGGTGAGTCGCTGCGCGGTTTCAGTCACGAGGACGTAGCGAAGAAAGTCCGGGATCCGGTACGAAATCGCCCAGACCCACGGCGCGATGATGACGACGAAGAGAATCAGTCCGAGGGTTGACGCCAAATAGCTGATTTTTTTACGCCAAATGGCGTAAGGAATTGCGACAATCATCGGAACAGCGATCGCGACCGGGCCTTTCGTGATCACGCCGAACGCCATCGCGGCCCACGCCAGCGCCGGCATCTCCAGATAAAACGC
>QHVX01000134.1:1519-3423 GCA_003222375.1 Acidobacteriota bacterium | reverse complement strand
AGGCGATCGTGAGGGGCATCGAGAGAAAAATGATCGCGGCCAGCGCGCCACTCACCTCCACGCGCGCGGCGAACCACGCCAGCAGCAGCGCCGTCGCGATCGTAAAAAGCCACGACGGAAACCGCGCCGCGAATTCCGTCGCCCCCGCCACTTCCATCGTCGCCGCCTCGGCCGCGAAATAGACGATCGGCTTATCGAGATAGGGCAGTCCGTCGAGGCGTGGCATCACGTAGTCGTTTGTCGCCGCCATCTCGCGCCCGACTTCGGCATTGCGGCCTTCGTCGACGTCCAAAAGCGGATAGCCGCCGAGCTGCCAGGCAATCGCAATCGCCGCCACGACGGCCCACGCGATCAGCAGACTCCGTTCGGATAAACTCGCGCCCATGTTTGCCACCGCCATTTTGGCGCACGCCATCGCCGCACACATGAGATTTCTCGCCAGCGACTTGCTGGAAGGACGCGAGCCGGGAACGCGCGGCTACGAAATCGCCGCCGAATACGTCGCGGCAGAATTTACTGCGATCGGACTCGAGACATCGCAGCAGCCCATCACTTTTCGCGTCGCACGGCTGGCCGAGGATCAATCGTCGTACGCGGTGGGTGGGCAAACGCTCGCGATTCGCAAGGACATCATCCCGCGTGCGAATTTTCTCGACGCCTCCAGCGAGGTCGATGCGCCGGTCGCCTTTGTTGGATTCGGCATCGTCGCCCCGGAGCTGAAGCACGATGATTACGCCGGCATCGACGCGAAGGGAAAAATCGTGCTGATGCTCAGCGGCGCGCCGCCCGATTTCCCGCTCGATCAGCGCGCATACTATTCGGGCAGCAAGCTCAAAGATCGCACGGCGGCGCAACATGGGGCGGTGGGCGTTCTCACGCTGAACACCATCACAGACGAGAAGCGCCAACCGTTCGAGAAGCGCGCGCAGCAAAGCGGCATCCCGCCGATGCTCTATCTCGACAGTGGAAGGCCCGCCGACGCCGTCGAAGGCATTCGAGTCTCGGCGCAACTGAGTCGAACGGCAGCAGCAAAGTTTCTTCCGGATGTTGACGCCGTTCTGGCCGATGCCGAAAAAGGCGTTTCCCGTGCGATCGAGCTGAAGACGAATCTCGCAGCGCGAACGATTTCCCGCTTCGAGGAAGCGAAAAGCGAGAACGTCGTCGGCATCCTTCGCGGCTGCACCTCGATCACCTCGGCAATCATCCAACCGCGAACGGCGGCGACTCGATCTACAACGGCGCCTACGACAACGCCTCCGGCATTGCATGCCTCATCGAGATCGCACGCGGACTAGTCTCCGGTCCGCGTCCCAAGCGATCGGTCGCTTTTGTGGCTGTCACCGGCGAAGAGAAAGGACTGCAGGGATCGGAGTACTTCGCACGTCATCCGACCGTCCAGCCGATCGTCGCCGACATCAACATGGACATGTTTCTGATGCTGTATCCCGTCGCCGATCTCATCGCGTTAGGCGGCGAACACACCACGATCGGCGAAATGGCAACACGAGCCGCGAAGCAGGAAGGCTTCCAGATGAGTCCCGATCCTTTCGTGGAAGAAGTGCGCTTCATCCGCAGCGATCAATTCTCTTTTGTCGAGGCGGGCATTCCGGCGATTCATCTCAAGCCTGGAAATAAGAGCCGCGATCCGAAAATTGATGGCGCGGCCACGACCAAGGAGTGGCTGCGGCGCATCTACCACTCGCCTGCCGACGACATGAATCAGCCGTTCGATTTCGCGTCGGGCGCGCGCTACGCCGAAACGAATCTGCGGCTTGTCCGCGCGATCGCGAATGCCACGCAGCGTCCGGCGTGGAAGAAGGGCGACTTCTTCGCACCAAAATGAGAGTGGTCTCGCTCGTCCCTTCGCTCACCGAGACGCTCTTCGCGATCGGCGCCGGCGATTC
>QHVX01000134.1:951-1479 GCA_003222375.1 Acidobacteriota bacterium | reverse complement strand
GATCTCGTCTACGTGAATGTCGAAGAGAATCTCAAAAAACACGCCGACGAAATCGCGACATTCGCAAGGGTCATCGCGACCGAGCCGAAGACGCTCGACGATGTCGCGAAGTTGATCGAGATGTTAGGCGGCGTTCACGGTTGCGAAGCGAAGGCCGCGGAGCTGAATGCGCAGATCACCGACAACCGACAACCGACAACTCAGTTCACGTTCGCCGTACCAATCTGGAAAAAGCCGTGGAAATGGTGCGGCGGCGACACCTACGTCTCGAATCTCGTCGAGAGTGTCGGAGGGCGCAATGTGCTGCGCGATCGCCGGCGCTACCCGTCGATCGATCTCGCAGAAGTTCTGGCGCTGAAGCCCGACATCGTCTTCTTGCCCGATGAGCCATATCGCTTCACGGATGATGACGCGGCGGCAATCGACGCTCGGGTCATCGGACCTTTTCCCGGCCATCTCTTCACGTGGCACGGCGTGCGGACGATCGAGGGGCTGCGCTTCCTTCATGCGTCACTCTGACCCTGAGCG
>QHVX01000134.1:0-933 GCA_003222375.1 Acidobacteriota bacterium | reverse complement strand
TTCGCCGCTGCGCGGCTCAGGATGACGCCGTCACTTCCTCCGCCCAGGTGCGAATGGTCTCGTCCACCGCATCGAGCTGTTTCGTGAAGAAGTGATCCGCGCCGGTGACGATGACGCTCTCGGCGTTGCGCACCTGCGGAACGAGTTGCTCGAGCTTCTCCACCGAGCCGTGTTCGTCTTCGGTGCCATGCAGAAAAAGAATCGGCCGGTCGCAGTGACGCAAGTAGCCGAAGTCGTATTTGTTGATCGGCGTGCCAATCAGAAAAATCGCGTTCACTTCCGGCATTTCGCACGCGACTCGCGACGCGACCCAGCCGCCGAATGAGAAACCTCCGACGATCAGTTTTTTTCCGGGATGCTTTTTTTTCGCCCACTCGATCGCGGCCGTGACGTCGTCCTGCTCGCCTTCTCCTTCGTCATGCTTTCCGGCGCTCGCCCCGGCTCCGCGAAAATTGAACCGCAGCGTCGCGAAATTCGCATTCTCGAAGCCGCGTGCCGCGCGAAAAACGACTTTGTTGTGGAGCGTCCCGCCGCCCAGCGGATGCGGATGGCAGATGACGGCGACTCCCGCCGGATCCTGCAGATCGCGATACAACGCCTCGAGCCTCCCGGCACTGCTGTGCAGATCGATGTGGCGAAGAGGCTTCGGATTGAGATTCACGTCAGCCTCACCAGGACGCGGTCGCCTTCGACGCGGACATCGTGCGTCGCGATGCGGATCTCGGGATTGCCCACGCAGACTCCTGTCTCGATCTCGAACGACCAGAGGTGCCACGGGCAGACGATCTCGCTCGCGATGATGTCGCCTTCGCCGAGCGGGCCGCCGCGATGCGGACACGTGTTTTCCGTTGCGAAGAAGCCGCTGGGGATGTGATACAGCGCAATGCGGCGGTCGCCGATCGTGCAGACTTTTGCGCGGCCGGTAGGGAGATC
>QHVX01000133.1 GCA_003222375.1 Acidobacteriota bacterium | reverse complement strand
AGTTCAGTAGTACAGTTAACCGGATGCTTTTCAAGCCCAATCCTTCTCTCGGAGTTCCGATCTATCTGCAGTTGATGGAGCAGGTGAAACATGCCATCGAAACAAGTGCCCTTCGGCCCGGAGATCAGTTGCCCGGAATCCGGCCCCTGGCGGAGGAGCTCGTGATGAATCCCAACACGGTTGCCAAGGCATATCGGGAGCTCGAACGCGAAGGTGTCATCGAGCTGCGTCAGGGTGCGGGCGCGTTCGTCTCGCAGAACGTGCGCGTGCGGAGATGGTCTGAGACACTGCGCGAGGCGCAGACGCTCGTCTCCGGAGCAGTCGGTCGCCTTCGCGATCGCGGCATCACCAATGACGAGATTCGACGTCTGTTCGAAGCGGCGCTGGCCGGCCTGACAAAAACAGGAGTGCGCCGTGCTTGATCACGTCATCGAGACTTCAGGCGTTGCGCGGCCTCGACCTTCAAGTTCCTGCCGGCTCGATCTGCGGATTCCTCGGACCCAACGGCGCCGGCAAATCGACCACGATGAAGATTCTTCTCGGCATGGTCAGGCCGACCAGCGGCGAGGCTCGCGTGTTCGGTCGGGCTCCCGATGTCCAAGTCCGGCGACGGGTCGGATTCGTCAGCGAAGAGAAAGATCTCTACGGCTACATGAGCGTGGCGGAGATGATCCGATTCACCGCGCCATTCTTCCCGCGATGGCGCGTCGATCTCGAAGAGAAATATCTCCGCAACTTCGATCTGCCGCCTGACCGAAAGATCAAGGCTCTTTCGCGCGGCATGCGCACAAAGCTCGCTCTGCTGCTTGCGCTGTGCCGAGGTGCGGAGCTGCTGATCGTGGACGAGCCGACATCGGGGCTCGATCCCGCGATGGCTGAGGAGGCACTGCAGGCTGTGATCGCGCATGTGGCGGGCGAGAACATGACGGTGTTCTTCTCGTCGCACCAGATCGCGGAGGTCGAGCAGATCGCCGATCGTGTCGTGATCATCGATCGCGGACGGATCGTGATGTCGGGCGCGCTCGACGAAATCCGCGAAAGCTTTCGCCGCATCCAACTCGTCTTCGAAGGCGACGCGCCGCAGACCGAGTTTCGCGCGCCGGGCGTCGCGCGCGTGCGGCGGAAAGGGCGGGTGCTGACGCTACTGGCGCGCGGTGCGCCCGATTCGATCGTCGACGAAGCGCGAGCGCTCAATCCGCTTTCGGTGGATATCTCACCGGTGACTTTCAAAGAGATTTTTCTGGAGACCGTGGCCGCGGAGGACTGACATGCTCTGGTACAAATCATGGCTCGAAACGCGTTGGCGATTTCTGATCGGTCTCGCGCTGCTCCTCTGCTCCGCGGCCGCAACTGTCTTCAGCTATCCGCAAGTGATGAAGCTGATGCCGATGGTGCCGACGAACGTCAGCGGACCACTGGGAGAGCGGATTCGTGAGGCGGCGGAGCTGGCGCGCGACTATCGCGGCTACGTGTGGTCGCAATGGTTCCGACAGAACGGCCGGCAATGGGCCACGCTCTTCGCGATTCTCCTCGGAACAGCCGGAATTCTCTCCCAGTCCAACGGCGCGTTGTTCACGCTTTCATTGCCGGTGTCGCGCCGTCGACTTCTCAGCATCCGCGCCGCCACAGGATTGTCGGAGCTGCTGCTCCTGGCATTCATTCCTTCACTGGCGATTTCGATGCTCTCGCCGGCGATCGAAAAAAGCTACAGCATTGGCGCCGCGCTCGTACATAGCGCCTGCCTCTTCGTCGCCGCGTCGGTCTTCTTCAGCCTCGCGTTTCTGCTGTCCACGTTTTTTGATGATTTGTGGCCACCGCTGCTCATTGCGCTCGCCATCGCGGTCGCACTCGGTGTCGCCGATCGGATCCTCGGGGTTTACCGCGTGATGAGCGCGGAGACGTACTTCAGGACCGGTCACGTGCCGTGGTTAGGCCTCCTCGCAACCGCGGTCGCTTCGGCGGCGCTTTGTTACGGCGCGGTCGTGAGCATCCAACGCCGCGACTTCTAACCTCAAAAGAAAGGAAATTGTCATGTCTTTCAAACTCTCCACGCTGGTGTTGTCCTTTTTCCTCGCGTCTTCATTGCTCGCTCAGGCTGACGGGCATTGGGAAGGAACGATTCACGCCGCGGAAAAGGATGTGAAGATCGAGTTCGATCTCACGAAGAGCGCCGGAACATTCAGCCTTCCCGCTCGGAATCTGAAGTCGCTTCCTCTTTCGAATGTCGCGGTTCGCGACAACAGGGTGACCTTCGAGATCAAAGGGAACGGCGGCGGCACGTTCGAGGGAACACTCAGCTCCGATCGCCAATCCATCGAAGGCACATTTACGATGCGCGGCCCCGATCCATCGCAATCGATGGAGATGCCGTTCAGCCTGAAGCGGACCGGCGAGGCCAGGATCAAAGCTGCGCCGAAGAGCGCGCCGATCGGAAAGGAGTTGGAAGGCAAGTGGACGGGCACGCTCGAAGTCGAAGGACAGCAGAAACAAATCGGCCTGACTTTGACGAATCATGATGGCTTTTCAACGGGCAGTTTGACCTCCGGCGACGGCCTGGAAGTCGCGATCAGCACCATCGTGCAGAAGGGAAACAGTGTCACTCTCGAGCTCGAGAACGTGGGAGGCTCGTACTCCGGAATGCTCAAAGACGATGGGACGATCGCCGGCACGTGGACGCAGGGGCCGTTCGTCGGAGCGCTCAATTTCCGTCGAGCCACGGCTCCGCTCGATCGCTGGGCGAACGCCGTCGGCGGTCGCGACAAAATCGCCGCGATTCGATCGATCTATCGCGAGGCGACGATCGACATCGGGGGAATGACCGGAACGATCAAGGTCTGGCACACCGCGGAAGGGAAGTATCGAAAAGAAGAACAGGTCGCGACCTTTACGAGCCTCGAGACATTCGACGGCACGAACGGCACCGTGAAGCAAGGGGCTGCCGCGGCGCGCCCGATGACCGGGCATGAGCTCGAAGTGGCGACATCGAAGGCCTACGCGAATGCGAACGCGATGCTTTTCGCCTTCGATCCCGAGCGTCACCGCGGCACAGTCGTCACGGAAAGCGACGGCACGATCGTGCTCGAGCCGCAGGGCGGCATCGATTGGCGTGTAAGGCTCGATCCGGAGACATCACTGCCGAAGACGATGACGCACGTGGAGAACAATCGGACGATCACGGTCACCTTCGTCGCCTACGAGACGATCGACGGCATCAAGTTCGAAAAGGAGCTGCATCGCTCGACCGGCGATCCGCGCTTCGATGCCGTGATCCGCTTCACGAAGACGATCGTGAATCCGCCGATCGAGCAGTCTCTTTTCTCGATCGAGCGTCCCGCGTCTGAATGAGCTGTGCGATGACACTGAGCGCGATCTCATACGGATGGTTCGTTCCGATCTCGATTCCGATCGGACAGTGAAACGCGCTCTGTGCCTCGATGGGCAGGCCGGCTTCGGCGACGTCACGCCGAAGGATGTTCGCCTTCGCTTCGCTTCCGATGACGCCCAGATAGGGAAATCTGCGTGTGCGAAGAATTTCGATGAGCACAGGCTTGTCGGTCGTGTGTCCCATGCTCATCAGAATGACGTACGCATCGTCGGGAAGTGTTTTCACCATCGACGGCATGTCGGCAGCCTGGATCGCGGTCACCTTCGGCGATTTCGGAATCTTTGCGAGCCATTCTTCGCGAGGATCGATGCAGCTGATCGTGCAGTCGAAGTGCTGCAGCATTGTGATGAGCGCATTCGCGACGTGGCCTGCGCCGAAGATCACGATGCGCCAGCGGCCGACGTTGTGCGACTCGAAATAGAGCTTGATGATGCCGCCGCACGTCATGCCGACATCTTTGTTGAGGTTCCATTGCGCGAATTGCGTGTTCTCCGATGCGCCGTTCAACATTTTCTGCGCCTCGGCGATCGCCTTGGTCTCGACTTTTCCGCCGCCGACGGTGCCGAATGCCAGCCCGCTCAGCGTGACGATCATCTTTGCGCCGCGATCCTGCGGAACGCTTCCCGTCACGTCGACGACCGTCACGGTGACGAGCGGCTTGCCAGCCGCCATCAGGTCGTTCAGGGCCTCGAAAAACGTGGGCATGGCTCGATTGTAGCTTGCAGACATGAAACGCATTGCGTGGCTGCTTTCCGTCCTCTTCGTGATCGCCTGCGCGCGAGGGGAGCCTCAGAAGCAGGTTCAGGCAACTACGAACAACAAGGAGACAGGCGGCATGAACATCTCCAGCCCAGCCTTCCGCGATAACGGGTCGATTCCGGCGAAATATACATGCGATGGAGCGAACACCAACCCGCCACTGGCGTTCGCGGGTGTTCCGCAGAACGCGAAAAGCCTTGCGCTGGTCGTTGATGATCCCGACGCTCCAGGCGGCACGTTCGATCACTGGATCGTCTGGAACATCTCCCCCAGCGCGACGAATATCGCCGAAGGGCAGCCGCCGCAGGGCGTCGGCGGCAGAAACGGTTTCGGAAAGAGCGGATACGGCGGCCCTTGTCCTCCCAGCGGCGAGCACCGCTATCAATTCAGAGTGTACGCGCTCGATGCAACGCTCAATCTGCCGGCGTCATCGTCGAAGGCTGATCTCGAGAAGGCCATGAATGGCCACATCAGTGCGCAGGCGCAGATGGTCGGTCGATACCGAAGAGGATCGTGAAGAACGTCACCAGCCCAGGCGCTCGCGCGTCGACGTGATGTGGGCCGTGTGATGCCGGCCGTGCCACGCGTAGTCTGCGAGCAGGTTGTCGACCGTCATCATCCCGCTCTCGGGATGGTTCAGCTTCCGTTGAAAATCGTCGGGCTTCATCGAGCGCAGCAGGCACACCCACCGATAGTGCAGCGATTCGAGCAGTGCCAGAGAGGTCTTGATCGGCGTGTCGTGTGAATCGGCGAGCTCCGCCCATTTGCTTTCATCGTAAGGCTTGATCGTCGGCGTGTCTTCGGTGAGGGCGAGCTTGAAGCGGCAGTACGCGTTCAAGTGGCTGTCTGGAACATGGTGGACGACCTGACGGATCGTCCATCCGCCTTCGCGATACGGAGTATCGAGTTGCGCTGGTGTTAGGCCGCGGGCAGCCTCACGCATGTGCAGCGGCGCGGTCGCGATCTGCTCGATCATCAATCGCCGCTCTTCGCCGGTCAGTCGATCGCGAGGTTCGAATTTTCCGATTGGATATCGCAGGTCATGCATACACACACTCACTCGTTTGTGTTTTCAAGAACGTAGCTGCCACTAACAAACCACGCCGCCTCAATTTCGTCAACGACGTCAAGGAGGGAATTCATGAAACGAGCTGTAACGATTTTTGCGATGTTGTTGGCGGTGGGCTGCGCGACGTACAAGAATTTCGGTGCCGGCGATACATTGAGAATCGCGGCGTTGCGTCAGATCGGAGGCGAACAGGTCGCGTGGCTGTCGCATAACACCGCGGCCTTGCCGAGCGGAATGGAGTCCGTCGTGACGCTGAAGAACATGCGCGCGTACATCGACGACATCAACGCCGCGACCGGGACCGTGACGACGACGTACCGGTATACCGGTACGTTTTCGACTCCGGCAGGGCAGCGCGATGGAACGCTGATTGTGCAGCGCCGTCTGCATTTTTCGCACGACGATCGCGGCACATGGACGCAGTCTGCGCCGGCGGAGGAAATTGCCCGAAACTCGGAGTGGAGCTCCGGGCGCGCGGCATCGTAGGAATTACAACGCGCGCAGCGCCGCCTGATAGTACCCTTTGACGGCGGCGACGTATTCGACCGCTTCCTGCGTCGCGCCCGGTCCGAGTTTCGCGACCAGCTCTGGACCGGCGTTGTACGCAGCCAGCGTCATGTCGACGTCACCGTTGAATCGGTCGAGAAGGGCTTTGAGGTACTTCGTTCCACCAAAGATGTTCTGCTGCGCGTCAAAAGAATCCTGAACTCCGAGGGCGCGCGCCGTCTTCGGCATGAGCTGCATGAGCCCCTGTGCACCTCGGCTGGAGACGGCGTTCGGATTGAAAGCCGATTCGCGGAACGTCATCGCGGCGATCAGATTCGGATCGACGCCGTACTTTTTCGACGCATCAGCAATGATGCTCGCAAGGTACTGTGGGACCGGCGCAGGGAAACCGTTCGACGCCAGAGTTACCTGCGGCAGAGAACCCGCCGAAGCCCGTCCAACGTTCACCAATGCCAAGGCCGAGACCGCCACTACCAGAATTGTCTTTCGCATGAGGCCATCAAAACGTTTGGGGAGCGATCATTCTTCCTAAAGCTCGGCACGGTAAGCGCATAGCCGCGCCCGGGAGGAATTTTTCATGCGACGGATACTGGTGTGCCTGGTTGCCCTGGCTATGCTTTTCGCCGTGGTCGCAACGGCCGCGGCCGTAAAGACATATCAAGTGACGGGGCCGGTTCTGGAGGTGCGCTCCGACGCGATTGTCGTGCAGAAGGGAAAGGACCGCTGGGAGCTCGCGCGCGATGCGAACACCAAGGTCAACGGCAATTTGAAAGTCGGTGCGAAGGTGACGATCGAGTACCGAATGATCGCGACGAATGTCGTCGTCAAATAGCAGCCGATTGTTCGTCGAAATACAGCAGATAGTCGGTGCTGACGCCTTTCGCGCCGAGCTGACGCAGCATCGTGACGATCTGCCCGCGGTGATACGTCGAGTGATTCATGAGGTGTTGCATCATCTGGCCGAGTGAATACTCCCACGTCTGATTCGCGAGGTTTTGATATGCGATGCGGCGGCCGAGCATGTCATCGGTGAGCCGCTCGAGAA
>QHVX01000132.1 GCA_003222375.1 Acidobacteriota bacterium | reverse complement strand
CCCGAACGGCTTCAACAATGGCCAGTTCACCGGAACGGTCACGCTCGATCAGAACACCATCAATCAGATTCAGGCGAATCCCGGCAACTTTTTCTTCGTCATCACCACGACGCAGTTTCCGAACGGTGCGGTGGCCGGCTCCCTCGTGCCGTCTCGACCGCAACTCATCGCCGGACGCGTAACCAGCGCGGGACTTCAGAACGGATCCGACATCGGTACCGGATCATTTTTGCTCAGCCTCGGTCCTCCGAATGGGAACGGCAACGTTCCTCTCAACTTCGACATCATGACCTTCGGCCTCGGCAACGGATTCAATTCGCTGCAGATCGCAGCGCCTGGCCTGACCACGCCGATCATGATCCTGGGCACCAACGCGACTGCGAATAATGGAAGGCTCGTCGGCACGACGCTGATCAGCACCGCCCAGGCGAATCAGTTGCTGGCGAACCCTTGCTCCTTCACGCTCACGTTGAGCACGCCGACGTTCCCCAACGGCGCAGTTGCCGGAACACTGGCCGCCGCGAATGAAGTGTTCATCCCCGTCGTCGGATCGGCGCAAGGCGCAAACGGGACGAACTTCATGACGGACGTCAGCGTCTTCAACAACTCCGCGATCGGCATTTCCGATCAGAGCGCGACCGCGAATGCCTTGCTGCAATTCTTTCCGACCGGCACTTCGAATACGGCCGCCAGCGTAAACGCGCAGAGCGTCACGGCGCTCAGCGTTCCGCCGCGCGGGACGACGACGTTTCGCGATGTCACCACGTCGCTGTTCAACGGCGGCATCAGCGGAATCGGTGCGCTGCGAATCGTCAGCGCCGGCAACCTTTTAGCGAACGCGCGCATCTACGACAATCAGATCGCGAACGGGCGCGGGACCGCCGGTCAGTCCGAGCCAGGTATGTTCCGCAGTCAGGCGCTGCAGCAGGGCGTGCTCGTCGGAGTGGGCAGCGTTTCCGCCGGATCGAACCTGGCGAATGGCCAGAGCTTCCGCACGAACGTCGGATTTTTCAATCCGAACGACACGTCGACGACAGTTGCCCTCGAGCTTCGTGACAACGCCGGCAAGGTGACGGCGTCGCGCCTCATCACGCTCGCACCCTTCATGCACACGCAGATGCCGCTCAGCGGCCCGAATGGCTTGTTCACGAGCGTCACCGGCGACTTCGCGACATCGTCGATTTACTTCCTCTCCGGCACACCGATCTTTGGTTACGCATCGATCATCGACAGCATCAGCGGCGACGCGAGCTTCGTGACGCCGAGCTTCCAGTAATCCTCACGGGGCGCGAAAGATCTGACGACGAAAGTTGATCCGGTCCTTCGCGCCCCAGGCGTATTTGTAGTCTTCCGCGCCGCGCAGAAAATCAAAGGTCGTGGCGCCATCGCGAACGGCTTGCTCGATGGCGTGCGCCACGATCACAGTTCCCGGGCTGTGCTTTTCGAGGGATGGATCGTATCCGCTGAGGTAATACGCGACCGCGTCGCCGTGTGCGAATCCGTAGAAGACCGCTGCCATTCGATCGCCGGAACGCATCGCGAACATGCGGAGCGCTCCGGCGTCGAGCATCGCACGCGCGACGTCGCGATGAAAATGCTGGATGACATCGTCGGCGAGCATTCCGGGCATTCCGCGCTGCTGCCAGCGCGCAGCATGCAACTGGAAGAGCGCGTCCAGAAAAGCATCGAGATTCTCCGCGTTGGCATCTTCGAAGGTGCACGCCAGCGAGCGTTTGTAGTAGCGCAGCTTCTTTCGCGCATGCGTGGAAAGTAGATTCTGAAGCGCATCTCCCGCATTTTCGATCGATAACAAAACGCATCGGTCCTGTTCCTCGACGTTGTCGCTCCAGCCATCCGGCAGCGGCATCTCGAGCAGCGGAGACGAAGGGCGAAGCTGCTGCAGATCCCACATCTGACAATCAATCTGCGCGAGATCGAGTGTGGCGCCGCCGAGGACATCCAGATAATCGCTGATTCCCGTGCCGAGGAACATGCCGAGGGATTCGCCGTCTTCGCGGATGACGTACAGCGGCGCGAGCGATGTCAATCGGCCGTTTTCGCGCGTCGTGATGACGTTCAGATCATTCGAGCCGAAGTGCCGCCACCACGGCAGAAGCCACATCGGCGACTGAAACGGTGTCGCATCTTGCGCGCCGCGCCACAGATCGAGCCAATCGTTTCGCGCGGCCTCGAGCTGCTCGGTCGTCGTCAGGATCTCCATTGCCTGTAGCATATCGGCGCATGCGGGCCTCGACCACCGCCGCTTTATTGTTGTTCGCCATTGCTGCATTCGCGCAGCCCGATCCCGAATCGCGCAGCCGGAATCAGCCGGTCGAGCCTTTTCGAATCATCGGAAACGTCTTCTACGTCGGCGCATCGGATATTGCGTCGTACCTGATCGTGTCGACGCAGGGCCACATCCTCATCGACGGCGGTTTCGTCGAAACAGCGCCGATGATCCGCGCGAACATCGAGAAGGTCGGATGTCGTCTCACCGATGTGAAGATCCTGCTGAACACGCATGCGCATTTCGATCACGCCGGCGGGCTGGCGGCCCTGAAGCAGCAATCCGGCGCGACACTGATGGCCAGCGAACGCGATGCGCCGCTGCTGGAGCGCGGCGGAAAAAACGACCCGCAGTTCGGCAACAAGTTTCTCTTTCCGCCGGTCGAGCCCGATCGTCTCCTCCACGACGGTGATCGAGTCACGCTTGGCGGCTCGACTCTTACCGCGGTCATGACTCCCGGCCACACGCCCGGCTGCACGACCTGGACGATGACGGTGCGCGACAAGGGGAGGGATTATCACGTCGTGATCGTGGGGAGTCCGACGGTCCCGAACTACAAACTGATCGGCAATAAAATGTATCCTAATATTGTGAATGATTATCGTCACACATTCGCCAAGCTCAAATCACTCTCCTGCGACGTTTTCCTCGGCGCGCACGGTTCCTATTTCAACATGCAGGACAAATTGGCGCGCAAGGCGAGAGGCGATACGCGCAATCTCTTCATCGATCCGAATGGCTATCGGCAATTCGTGGCCGCCGCCGAGCGCGACTTCCAGAAGGAGCTGAAGAGGCAGCAGACGGCGCGGTGATCGACAAGGATTTCTTCACGATCCCGACCGAGCACTTCACCATCGAAGGCCGCTCGCGTGCCGGTCATGAAACATATTTTCGGATTCGCGAGCTCGGCGTGGTTCTCGACATCGGGCGCTGTCCCGACATGGCCATCGGCGTGCCCGAGATCTTCATCACCCACGCCCACCTCGACCACGCCCTCGGCGTCCCGTTTTACGCCGGACAGAGGCATCTGCAGCGGATCCCGGGCGGTCGCGTCTTCGTGCCGCGCGAAGCGGCCGGCGACTTCCGCGCGCTGATGCTCCTGCATCAGAAACTCGAGGACACCGAATACGACGTCGAGATCGTCGGCGTCGCCGATGGAGAAGCGATCGCGCTAGGCAAGGGTCACGAAGCGCGCGGACATCAGGCGACGCATCGGGTTGCGGCGCGCGCGTACGAGTTTCTCGAAGTGCGTCACCGTTTGCGGCCGGAGTTCGCCGGCCGCGACGACATCGGCGAACTTCGGCGGCAAGGGACCCAGGTGGCAGAGGAATATCGGCATTCGCTGCTTTTCTATACCGGCGACAGCGATCGCGGCATCCTCGAATCGAACACGGCGCTCTTCAAATCTGAGGTGCTGATCATGGAATGCTCGTTCGTTTCGGATGGCCATCAGGAGCGTGCCGCCCGCTACCGCCACATGCACTTCGACGACATCGCGGAGTTTGCCGATCGTTTCGAGAACCGTCTCATCGTTCTGACGCACTTCAGCCGACGCTATTCGCGTGCCGACATCCGCGACGAGATCCGGCGCCGCTGTCCGGCCGTGATCCGCGAGCGGCTGCGGCTTGCTTTACCGGAGCCATTTCAGCAATTGTGACTTTCGCATTGAAATTGCAGTCGGGCCGAGCAGTGAGGAAGGTAGCGGTCGCGCTCATTCTGATCCTCGCCTTCTTCCCAGGTGACTCGGAAGCAGCGAGGAAGAAGCGGCGCGTGCGGCGGAGACCGGCGCCGGCTGTGCCCGCGGAGGTGGCGGTCGGCGACACGCTCGAGGACCGTCTCGACTCGCTGGTCAACGGCAAGACCGCCCGCGCGGCCGACACCAGCATCCAAATCGTCGAAGTCGACACCGGCGAAGTCGTCGCCGAACGCAATGCCCATCTTTCGCTTGCGCCTGCATCGAACATGAAATTGTTCACGACCGGGGCGGCGGTCGATCTGCTGCATCCCGATTTTGAAATCACGACGACGCTTTTTGTTCGCGGCAACGTCGATCCGAGCGGCACGTTGACCGGCGATGTGAAGATCGTCGGGCATGGCGATCCGACCATCGGCGGGCGATTTCACGACGGTCATGCCACCGCGGTGATCGATGAGTGGGCGAACGATCTGAAGGCGTCCGGCATCAAGACCGTCGAAGGCGATCTGATTTTCGAATACGGCTACATGGACACGGAGTACATCCATCCGACGTGGCCGCTCGATCAGCTCGTGAACTGGTACGAAGCTCCGATCTCGGCGTTCTCGATGCAGGAAGGTTGTGTCGAAGTTCGCGTGACGCCGACGCGTCCGGGAAGGCCGTGCGCGGTGCAGCTCGATCCGCCGACGAGCTACATCAACCTGCAGAGCTCCTGTGTCACCGGCCGCGGATTGCCATTCATCACGCGCGTGCGCGATTCGAACACGGTGCTGATTCGCGGCGGCGTGCCGGCGCGATCGGGTCCCACCGAGGTCTTCGTCACGGTCGAGAATCCGATCCACTACTTCGCAGCCGTCACCAGCGAGACGCTGGCGCGCGACGGCATCGCGGTGCACGGACAGGTGATCCTCACGCCGCGCGACAACCGGCCCGACTGGCGCGCCATCGCGCAGCATTCAACGCCACTCAGCGTGGTCGTCTACGTCATCAACAAAAAGAGTCAGAACCATTACGCCGAGCAGCTCGTGAAAATCATCGGCGCGGAAAAGAGAAAGAACGGAAACTGGCAGGCGGGAACCAGCACCGTGACGGAATGGCTCACCG
>QHVX01000141.1 GCA_003222375.1 Acidobacteriota bacterium | reverse complement strand
ATGACGGCTCGTTTCATGGCGCGCGATTATAGGTTGTCGGGTTGTCGGGTTGTCGGGTTGTCGGGTTGTCGCGTTGTCAAAAACCTGACAACCTGACAACCTGACAACCTGACAACCATGGATCTTGCCGGCGCCATCGCGTGGCGTTATCTGAAGCGGCCGACCGACACGCTGGTCTCGGCGGTCGGTTTCGTGTCGGTGTTCGGCCTGGTGATCGGTGTGATGGCGCTGGTCATCTCGATGGCGCTGATGACCGGTTATCGCAACGACCTGCAGAGGAAATTGCTGGCCGGCAACGCCGAAATTTTCGTCTACTCCGTCGGTGCGCCGATCACCGATACGAACCGGCTGCTACAGACGGTCCGATCGACGCCCGGCGTCGGCGAGGCCGCACCGGTGCTCTTCCAGCACGCGCTGGTGACGACCGAGCGCAACACGACCGGAACGGAAGTGATGATCAAGGGCATCGAGGCTTCGCGCTCGCGCGATTCGCAATTGCTCGCCAAGATCGTCGGGCCCTCCGGCACCTTTGCGACGTCGGAGGGCGAGTCGGGAGTCGCCATCGGAAAATATCTCGCGACGCGGCTCGGCGTCCGCGCCGGCACGTCGATCAGCATCACGGTGCCCACCGAAAATTCGGGGAGCGTGCTGCCAAAAACATCATCATTTGTTGTAACAAATATTTTCGATACCGGCTTCTACGAGTACGACGCGCGATGGCTCTTCATCGACCTGCGCGATGCCGAACGACTCTTCGACATGCCGGGCTCCGCCAACTTGATCGAGGTGAAGCTCGTTCCGGGCGCGTCGCTCGACGAGGTCACGCGCGCGATCGAGTCGCGGACGGACCATCGTTACGCCGTCAGCGACTGGCGCGAGATGAATCGCCAGTTGTTCTCGATGCTGAAAATCCAACAGCTCGTGCTCTTCATCGTGATCGGGCTGATCGTGTTTGTCTCGACCTTCAACATCGTCTCGACGCTTATCATGACGGTGCACGAAAAGCGGAAGGAGATCGGCATCCTCGCGTCGATGGGCGCGGAGCCGCGGATGATCCGCCGCATTTTTCTGTGGTACGGCTCGATGGTCGGCTTCCTCGGCACCGCCCTCGGCGTCATCCTGGGGATCGTGATCTGCTGGATCATCACGCGCTTCCAGCTCGTCTCGTTCCCGCCCGAGATCGCCGAGGTCTACTTCGTGTCGTCGATCCCGTTCATCACCCGAGCTGCCGACCTGATCGTCATCTCGTTCTTCTCACTGATCGTTTCGTTCCTCGCCACGATCATTCCCTCGATGCGCGCCGCGCGGCTGAATCCCGTGGAGGCGCTGCGGCACGAATAGTCTTTGGAGTGCGGTGCCTTGGCACCGCTTTCACAGCCGAAAGCTCGCTTCGGCTGGCCGGCAGCAAGCTGCCGGCGAAAGGCGGCGGCAAGCCGCCGCACTCCAAAGGCTAAAGCGCAACCAGCTCCAACTCTCCGATCTCCTGCTCCAGAAATTCGCTGGCGATTCGCCGAAAGCGTTCCGCCGCGTCGGTGACCAAAAACAGATGTTGCGGCTCACCGTCGGTTTCGAGAGTCATCGAGCGCACGCACGCCGCTGTCGTTTCCGCGCTGTCGACGATCGCGACGGCGTCGCCGACAACGTGCTCGATCGTGCCGCGAAGAATCGGATAGTGCGTGCATCCGAGAACGAGCGTGTCGATGCCGGCGTCGAGCAGCGGCTCCAGATAAACCTCCGCGACCTCGCGCGCCACGTGCGTGTTCGCCCAGCCCTCCTCCGCAAGCGCGACGAACAGCGGCGCCGCCGATTCGATGACCTCGACCGACGGCTTGATCTTCTTGATCGCCCGCGTGTAGGCCTTCGAATTCACCGTCCCCTCGGTCGCGATCACGCCCACCCGCCCTTTCGTGCGCTCGGTCGCCGCCCGCGCGCCCGGCTCGATCACGCCGATGACCGGAATGCTGAGCCTCTCCTGAAGTGCCGGCAATGCCGCTGACGTGGCGGTGTTGCACGCAACAACCAGCATGCCGATGCCGCGCTGTACGAGATGATCCGCCGCCTGGAGCGCGTAACGCTCGACGATCTTCGGCGACTTCGTTCCGTACGGCACGCGCGCGGAGTCGCCGAGGTAGATGAGGGATTGATGCGGGAGGGCGCGCGCGATTTCGCGGAATACCGTCAGCCCGCCTACGCCGCTGTCGAAGACACCGATCGGACTATTCGCTCGCGCCGCCGTCGCCCGCCGCAAAGCCCGCTCCCCCTTCGCGCTTGATGCCATACTGCTCGATTTTCTTGTAGAGATTCGATCGCGGCGTATCGATGGCTTCGGCCGTCTTCGAGACGTTCCAACCGTGCTCGCGCAGCTTCGCGAGGATGAAGGCCTTTTCCGCTTCGTCTTTGAATTGCTGCAACGTCGACAGCGGCATGGCGCTGCTGATGATGTCGGTGGCCGCGCGGAAAAACTCGGCGGGCAGATCGGTGACGTCGATGGTGTCCGATGGCACCATGATCACGAGCCGCTCGATCATGTTGCGCAATTCGCGGACGTTGCCGCGCCACGACGCATCCTGCAGCGCGCGCAGTGCCGCCGGCGTGAACTTCTTCGGATGCTTGTTGTGCTCTTCCGAAAAGAGCGCCGCGAAGTGCTCCGCCAAAATGGGGATGTCATCGCGCCTCTCGCGCAGCGGGGGCGTGCGAATCGGAATGACGTTGAGCCGATAATAGAGATCTTCGCGAAAACGTCCTCCGCGGATTTCTTCCACCAGATCTTTGTTCGTGGCGGCGATCACGCGCACGTCGACCTTGATGACCGTCGCCGCTCCGACCGGCTCGACTTCCCCTTCCTGCAGAACTCGCAACACTTTCGCCTGCGTGCGCAACGACATGTCGCCCACTTCGTCGAGGAAAATCGCTCCGCCATCGGCGGCGACAAATTTCCCGGTCTGCTTGCGCACCGCGCCGGTGAACGATCCCTTCTCATGGCCGAACAGTTCCGACTCGATGAGCTCTTCGGGGATGGCGGCGCAGTTCACCTGCACGAACGACATCCGCGCTCGCGATGAGCGGCGATGAATCTCGCGTGCGACGAGCTCCTTGCCCGTTCCTGATTCGCCCTGAATCAAAACGGTCGCCTTGGTCGGCGCGGCACGCTCGATCTGCTCGCGCAGCTCGCGCATTCCGCCCGACTCGCCGACAAGCTGGAAATCGCGCTCGGCGCGCTCGCGCAGCTCATCGACTTCCTCTTCGAGTTTCTGCGTGCGGACGGCGTTGCGCACCGACAAAAGAAGCTTGTCGCGATTGAGCGGCTTCTCGAGGAAATCGAACGCGCCGCGCTTCGTGCATTCGACCGCCGTCTGGATGTCGCCGTGACCGGAGACCATGATCACCGGCGTCGCCACTTTCTGCTGTTTGAGATTCTCGAGGACTTCGATCCCGTCGAGCACCGGCATCTTGATGTCGAGAAGGATCGCGTCGTAGGGGACCTTGGCCGCCTTGTCGAGCCCTTCCTGTCCCGATCGAGCCTCGTCGATGCGGTAGCCCTCGTATTCGAGGGTCATGCGGATCGCTTCGCGGATTCCGGTTTCGTCGTCGACTACCAGGACGCGGTACGGCATAGCTCGCCTCTGTGCAATCTTAGCGCCGCGGCGTCATCCTGAGCCGCGGAGACGGCGAAGGATCTCAAGCTGCGCAACTTGAGATCCTTCGCTGCGCTCAGGATAGACTGATGATCATGGATGTCTCTCTCAACCCCGAACCAAAATGGTCGAAGATCGACCACCTCTTCGTCGCTCTCGCTGAAGACGAGAAAGCCCCACGCGATGTGGGGAAGTCGATTCAGAAGCTCATCGACGGCTCGGGATTCAAGGGCCGCTCCGACGAAACGATCACGATTCTGGCCGACGAGCCCCGCAAGATCACGCTGATGGGACTCGGCAAACGTGACGCGATCAACCTGCGGCTGATTCGCACCGCGCTCTACGCGATCGGCAAGCTTTCGCGGAAACAGCACGATCGCTCGATTGCCGTCGCGATTCCTTACGCAATCATCGATGCCGGCGTCATGGCGGATTTCCTGAGCCAGTCCGACTATAAGTACGACAGCTACATCACGGTCAAAAAAGACGGACACGTGCCGATCACCGCGGTGCTGATCCCGCCGGTGAAGGTCGATTCGAAAGAGTTGAAGCGCATCGAGTCGGAAGCGCGCGCTCTCCGTTCCGCCATCCGGACCGTCCGCGACCTCGGCAACGCCCCCGCGAATCTGATCACGCCGACGCGACTCGCCCAGCGCGCGGAGGAGATCGCGCGATCCGTCGGCGTCAAGGCTACTGTCTACGGCCGCAAGGAAATCGAGCGGATGAAGATGGGCGGCCTTCTGGCCGTCAATCGCGGATCGGATGAGGAGCCGCGATTCATCGTGCTGGAGTACTCGCCGCGCAAGGCGAAGAAGCACGTCGCGCTGGTCGGAAAAGGAATCACGTTCGATTCCGGCGGCATCTCGATCAAGCCCGCGGAAAAAATGGAAGAGATGAAATTCGACATGTGCGGAGCGGCGGCGGTCATCGGTACGATCGAAGCGGCGGCCAAGCTGGAGCTGCCCGTCAAAATCACCGGCGTGATTCCGTCGACTGAAAATCTGCCCAGCGGCAGCGCGTACAAACCCGGCGACATCATCACGATGATGAGCGGCAAGACAGTCGAGGTCGTGAATACGGATGCCGAAGGACGCATGATTCTCGCGGACGCGCTGCATTACGCGTCGGAGCTGAAGCCGGACCACCTCATCGATTACGCGACCCTCACCGGCGCGTGCGTCGTGGCGCTGGCGAGCGAAGCGGCCGGGCTTTTCTCGAACGACGATGCGCTGGCTCGGAAGTTGATTGAATGTGGCGACCGCGTCGGTGAGCGCCTGTGGCGCATGCCCGTCTGGGACGACTACAAAGACCTGATCCGCAGCGAATGGGCGGACATGAAAAACTCGGGCGGGCGTTGGGGCGGCGCGATCACGGCAGCGTTGTTTCTCAAGGAGTACGTCAATTGTCCATCGTGGGCCCATCTCGACATCGCCGGAACGGCGTACGCGGAGCAGGANNNGCGTTCGCGTGACGGTCGCCTTTCTCGAATCGCTCTCGCGGTCCTGATCGCGACGCTGGCGGCGTGCGACGGCCGTCGCACCAGCGCGGTTCAAGCTGCGCCGCGGCGCGCGGAAGAAATCAACTTCACGGCCATCGATTCGCCCAGCCTGCAGTTTCTGCCGCGGCAACAGGAAGCGGCCGGATGGAAGCTCGATGAAGACCCGATCGTCATTCCCGGCAACCGCCTCGACACTTACCTCGATCAGGACGCGAATCATTTCGCGCGTTACGAAACGCTCGATGTCACGGTCGGAAAATATTCGGCGGTCAACGGGCCAGGCTTCGCGACGGTCGAGATCTTCCGCTTCCCCGATTTCGTCAAAGCCTTCGGCGCGTATTCGATGCGCAAGCAGGGCAACTATCGCATCCTGAATGTCGCGAACGAATCGTTCGCGAACGCGCATTCGATTCACGTGTGGCGCGGACCGTTTTACGTCCGAGTCGTCGGTGATGGCAGCGGCGACGCGCTCTTGAAGCTGGTGGCCTCGGTCGCCGACAAAATGCCGGCCGCGCCGGGGAAGCCGGCGGTTTTCGCGTTCTTGCCGGAACAGTTCCGCGTCGCGAACAGTGAGCGGTACTCCGCCGAGTCAGGTTTGGGACAAGCGTTTCTGGCGAACTCTTTTCAGGCAACATTCAACGTCGGCGGCGACATCATCGAAGGCCTCGTCATTCCGGCCGCCAACAAAAACGCTGCGGCCCAGATCCTCAATGCCTATCGACAGCTCTTCGTGCAGAACGGGCGGCTCCTCGATCCCGTCCCCAACCTCGGCGAAGACAACTTCACGGCCGAAGACAAATTTCTAGGGAGAACCGTGGCGTTCCGCATCGATCGATTCGTCGTCGTGTTCAACGGCTATAAGGAGCGGCAGCACCTGATCGATCTCGCCACGTTTTCGGATCAGAAAATCCTCGGCACGATCCGCAAGCAGCTCGTGACGGCGAACGAACAGTCGCCGCAGTAGCTTCCGCGTTACAATCGCCCTGCTGAAAGTCGCGTTCCTCAAGCCCCCCGTGGGCGGCATCCTCGGCCTGGAGATGCTCACGTTTGTCGAGCCTTTGGGCCCGATCTGCGTCGCGGCCTGCCTCGAACAGGAAGGTCACGAGTGCAGGGTCTTCGATCTTCGCATCGAGGGCGCGGAACACGGCCTGGCGCTCTGCAAGACGTTTGATCCCGACGTCATCGGGCTGCAGTGCAACTTCACAACCGAGCGCAAGCGAACGATTCGGTTGGTGGAGCGCATCAAGAACGAGATGCCGCGCGCATTCGTCGTGGTGGGCGGTCACGACGCCTCGCGCGATCCGGAATGGTTTCAACAGAAGTCGATCGACGCGATCGCGATTGGCGACGGCGAGGAGGTCATGACCCAACTCGTCGATGCGCTCGCCCGCGGGCGCGACATCCAATCGGTGCCGAACCACGCGCCGATGCGTGCGGATCTCGACGCGTACCCGCTGCCGGCGCGCCATCTGATCGCGCAGTACGCCGATCACTACTACATCAACTTCCGGAAGCCGCTGGCCTTGATGGAGACCGCGCGCGGCTGTCCGTTCAAGTGCAATTTCTGCTCGGTCTGGAAATTCCACCAGAGCACATTCCGCGAAAAATCTCCGGAGCGCGTCGTCAGAGAGTTGCAGCAGATCACCGCGCCTAACATTTTCATCACCGACGACATCTTCTGGATGAACGTGCGCCGCGGCGAGGAGATGGCCAGGCAGATCAAGGCCGCCGGCATCAAGAAATACTTCACGGTCCAGACGCGCACCGACATCATCTGCAAGTTTCCCCATCTGATCGAGATGTGGAAGGACTGCGGCAGCCTCTCCATTTTCCTCGGCCTCGAATCAATCACCGACGAAGGCCTGAAAGCGGTCAACAAGAAAAACACCGCCGACAACAACGTCCGGGCCATCAACATCCTCAAAGACCTGGGCGTCGGCTTCACGCCGAACTTCATCGTCGATCCGGCCTGGAGTCGCGAGGATTTCGCGAGGCTGCGCGACTGGATCGACACGATGGCGGCCTACAACAGCGGCTTCTCGATTCTGACGCCGCTGCCGGGAACCGATTTGTGGGACACCGCCAAGGGGCAGGTCACGACGCACGACTGGGAGATGTACGACATCGTCCACGCGGTCCTGCCGACGAATCTTCCGCTCGACGAGTTTTACGCCGAATACTCCGGACTCTGGCGCCACGCGCTGGAAGTGCGCTATCGCCACCGCGGAAAGATGAAGACGTACTTACAGCTCGGCGCGGCGCTCGCGACGCGGCAGGTGACCTTCGGCGCGGTGCGGAAAGGGATGAACATCGCGAAGGTGTTCAGCAAGCCGGACACATTTCTTCGCGCCCACCGTCATCCTGAGCAAAGCGAAGGATCTCTTCCGGGAGATGCTTCGCTCCGCTCAGCATGACGTCTGCCTCATGATCGTCCACCTCGTCGACGGAACTTACGAGCTGTTCCGCCACTTCTACGGCCTCCGCCGCGCAAAGAACGGCGATCCGCCATTTGGGGCCGTGCGCGGCGTGCTGCACATGACCCTCGAAATGATTGAGAAAGGTGCGACGCACATCGGCGTGGCCACCGATCACGTCATCGAGTCGTTTCGCAACGCGCTCTGGCCCGGCTACAAGACCGGAGCGGGCATCGAACGCGCGCTGCTGGCGCAGTTCCATCCCCTCGAAGAAGCGCTGACCGCGATGGGCGTCGTTGTCTGGCCGATGATCGAGCTGGAAGCCGACGACGCGCTCGCATCGGCGGCCGCGCTGTCGTCAGTTGATCAATCGGTCGAAAAGATTTGCATCTGGACACCCGACAAAGATCTCGCGCAGTGCGTGATCGGCGAGCGGGTCGTCCAGGTCGATCGGAAAAGCGGGAAGATCCGCGATGCCGCGGGCGTGCAGCAGAAATTCGGCGTGATGCCGCCGTCGATTCCCGACTATCTCGCGCTCGTCGGCGATACCGCGGACGGCTATCCGGGCATTCCTGGATTCGGCGCGAAATCCGCTGCGGCAGTGCTGGCGCGGTTCGGTCACATCGAAGCAATTCCGAGCGACTCGAGCGACTGGCACGCCAACATTTTCAGAAGCGGACGGCTGGCAGCAACGCTGATCGAGCAGCGCGATCGCGCATTGTTGTTCCGCACATTGGCGCGGCTGCGCGATGACGCACCATTGTTCGATCGCGTGGACAGTCTGCGCTGGACCGGGTCGACTCGATTCTTCGCGGATTACGCGAAGCACATCGAGGCGCCCGAATTGATCGAGCGCGCCGAACGCGCTGCCACACTAGTCGGCGCGGCCTAACAGCACGCCGCCACCCCACGGCCGCGACGGCTTCGTCCCCTTCGAATCGGGGAACTTCGCGAACAGCGACAGGAAAAACGGTGCACGCTTCAATTGGGCGGCCGTGTGGAGCATCGACCGGACCTCGATCGGCTTCCAGCCGCATTTGGTGAAAAACTCCGGACCGTTTTCCGGCGCGAATTTCAGCGGCGCGCCGGCGTCGCGCAGCGGCGATCCAATCTGCTTCTGCAACATTTTGAGGAGGCCGGGGGAAATGAGATCGGCGGCCCATCGCTGAAATGTCGGCTGAGCAGCGAGGTCCTTGCCGAGCTGACATACTTCTTCGGCCGTCAGATAGACAAGGAGTCCTTCGCTCATCGTCATCACGCGCTTCGCGCGGCGCCCCAGCCGCGCGAAGAGCTCGCGGCGGGCGGACGCATTCGAAAGGTCGAGCGCGACGCTCTCGTATTTACACACCGGCTTCTCGGCGCGAAGGATGTCCTGCTTGTACGCCAGAAGATCCGGAAGATCGACGTCGACCCACTGCAGGGACGAGGGCAACTGCATGCGATAGGGGCGCGTGTCGAGGCCGGCCGCCAGGTTCACGACCATGTCGGCGCCGGCCGCGACTTCCCTGGCAACGTAGGTGTCGAACAAATAGGTGCGCGCGACGTAGGACCACGCGTGCTTTTTCGCCGCCGATATCTTTTGCATGATCTCTTCGCCGCGCGCGCCGGCGAGACGGCGTGCGAACGGATCGCGAAAGACGGCATCCGCGCGCTCCGATTCCCAGGCGCGGTAGATCGCCACCCATGCCGCGGTGTCGGAGATGTTTCGAATGACAGGCTGGCTGCTCATTCGCGCGATTTTATGCGGAACCTGCCGCTTTGCGCTTGCGTCGAAGTTATCGACGAAAGGAAATCATCCATGCGCAAAGCCCTGCTCCCATTTCTCTTTCTGCTAACTGTTCCTCTCATCGGTCAGGAAGCGGCAAAAACGCATCCGGTTTCGGTCTTGATCGACTCACGACCGGATTTCGCGGAGATTCAAATCGACGGAAAATTCGTCGGCACGACACCGCTCAACTATCGACTGCTGCCCGGAATGCACCGCATTGCCCTGACGCGCAAAGGATTCGCGACGTGGACGCGCGACCTCCTCGTGACCGACGGCGTGCCAACGCGAGTCGGCGGCCTGCTCGAGCAATCGACGGCCCAGAACCCGTGCGCCTCGAGCGAGACGCCTTCAACGCCGTAGCGTTACCGCTCCCACAAGCCGCTCTTGCCGCCCGATTTGCGGACGAGCTGCAGCGATTCGATCGTGATGCCCTTCTCGGCGCTCTTGCACATGTCGTAGATGGTCAGGGCGGCGACGGCGCACGCGGTCATCGCTTCCATCTCGACGCCGGTCTTCCAATCGCAGCGCACGATCGATCGAATCTCGATCGTGCCTGCTTTGCGATCGAGGTCGAACGTAATGTCGATGGAGCTGAGCGGCACGGGATGCGTGAGCGGAATCAGCGACGGTGTCGCTTTGGCGCCCAGAACGCCGGCGACTTTCGCGGTCGTCAGCACATCACCTTTCGGAAGGGCCTGTTCGATCAGCTTCTTGAGCGTTTCAGGTTTCATGCGGACCGTCGCGACGGCCACAGCCTCGCGGTGCGTCGTGCGCTTCGACGCCACATCGACCATCGAGATACCGCCCGTCTCGTCGAAATGCGAAAAGTCCTTGCTCATAGATGTCTTGCGGCCTCACGGAGTTCTTCAGGTGTGTTCACATTCATCAGCGGCTCGCCCGAAAACTGCGCGCGCAATGCGTCCTCCTCGATGATTTCGAGATCATCGGTGAGCGACTGCAGATTGAGCCGGCCGGCAGCGATCCGCGGCTCGAAGCGCGGCAGCAACGACGACGCGTAACTCGCGCACAGCATCTGCAGTTTTCCATTCCAGCGCGGCACAACCATCTCGGCTGCCGAATGCGACGCGCGGCCGGCCAGGTAGCGCAGCACTTCTGTCGTCAGCAGAGGATAGTCGATTGCGAGGATGAAGCACCGTGCCCTGGCATCCTCGAGCGCCCGCCAGACCCCAAAAACGGGGGCCTGCTCATCGCGGACAGGCTCGAAGATTCACTCCCTCCCCGCCCGCCCGCTGCACGGCGATCACGCGGTCGAAGGCCGGTTTGGCCGCCGCGGCGACGCGATCGAGGAAAGTCGAGCCGGCGAAAGGAATATCGATCTTCGACCGGCCCATGCGGCTGGAGCGTCCGCCGACGAGCAGATAGCAATTCATGTCTCTGTGATCTCTGTGATCTCTGTGGTGATTCACCACAGAGGGCACAGAGAACACGGAGAGGCTACCATCGGCAAATGTCCGTGTCGGTGATCATTCCCACGCTCGACGAGGAGGACTGGATCGCCGGCGCGGTCGAATCGGCTTTTGCGGCGGGCGCGGCGGAGGTCATCGTCGTCGACGGCGGCAGCCGCGATCGCACTGCGCGTTTCGCCACCGCGGCCGGCGCGCGCGTGTTGCTCGCCGAGCCGATGCGCGCGCGCCAACTCAATCGCGGGGCGGAAGCGGCCTCGAACCCCGATCTGATTTTTCTTCATGCCGATTCGCGATTACCGAGCGGCGCGGCGGCGGCGGTCGAAGACGCATTACAGTCGAAAATCTTCGGCGGCTTCCGCCTTCGTTTCATCGAGCCCGATTCGAAGCTGCGGGCGGCGGAGAAAATGATCAACGCGCGCACGGCCATCACGCGCACGCCGTGGGGCGATCAGGGGCAGTTCGTTCGCCGCGACACGCTTCTCGCGAACGGCGGCTTCCGCGAGATCGCGATCATGGAAGACTACGAGCTCGCCAGGCGGATGAAGCGCGCCGGACGGATCGCCATTCTGCCGCTGACAATCGCAACGTCCGGCCGTCGATTTCTGCAACGAGGCATCGTGCGTACGGCCATAGTCAACTGGTTGACTATCTTGCGCTATCACCGCGGAGTGGATCCTGAAGAGCTGGCCCGCGCCTATCGCGCGTGAGGCTTCCGCGTCGTCCGTTTCTGCGGCGTCGCGGTTTCGGCCTTCTTCGCGTGTCGCGCCTGACCGAGGGAGACGTTGATCGGATGGGCGCGGTCGAGGAACGGGACCGCAGGCCGAGCGCGAACCCCGAGCTCGCGACGCACTTTGATCAGGCCCTCGTGCTCCGGAACGATTTTCAGTCCGGACTCGACAGTCTCGATTGCCTTCTTGCGATTGCCGGAGGCCATGTAGATGCGCGTGAGATTGGCATAGTGATCGCCGTTGTAGAACTCGAGATCGAGCGCGCGTTTGCACAGATCGATGCCGGTCTTGTACTTCTTCTGAACCAGCGCGAGCGAAAGGCCGAAGAATGACAGGCCGCTGGCCGCCTTGGCGGTGTTCAGCGGCGGTGAATCGTCGGTGCCGTAGATATCGAGAAACTCCGTCACGGCCTGCAGATGGTTGCCGGCCTCAGTCAGCAAGATCGCCTGGTCGATTCTTCTCAGAACGTTGTTCGTCATCAGATGAGCTCTCTCGATCGGAGCCGCCGCACGAACTTCTCGATGCGCTCGCGCTCCTCTTCAGTCACTGCCAAAAAATGTAGTCCGTACTTAGCGGTGGTGCCAACAAATTCGGCGCGTAAAACTTCCGCCTCGATCTGCATCGGCTTCTGCTCGCCCGGCAAATAGAAGTGCAGACGCAGCTTCCCCTCGCCGGGAAGCACGCGATCGAGCTCCAGCAGCATACCGGTCGCGGAGATGTTCAAACTCCGGCCGATCAGGAACCGTCCGTTTTTTTCGAGCGAGACTTCGATGCGCGTGAGTGTACGCAATTCCCGCCGCGTCGGGATGTTGGTCAGCCGCGTGATCTTGGCGTCGAGATCGTTGCGCTGCAGCGGACGAAAAATCACATCGTTGCAGCCGGCGGCCAGGCAGAGGTCCTGATGTTGATCGTTCTCGCGGTCGCACACCAGCAGCAGCGAGATGCCGCGCGTGCGTTCGTCGTTGCGGATCTCGCGGCAGAACTCCGGCGCCGACATGTCGAACAGATCGAATCCGAACATGATGAGCTGCGGCTGCTCCTCGCGCGCCTTCTGCAGTCCTTCGCTTCCCGCCAGCGCCGTGGTGACCAGCGCCTCCCGGCGCCGCAGGATCGTTTCCTGGAACAGCAGCGCGCCGCGCGATTGATCGACGAGAAGAATGCGTCCGACGTCCGTGGCAGTGGTGGTCATCTATGCGGCCGAGATCTCCCGCAACCGGGCGACGACCCGTTTGAGATCGTCGACCAGCATGTCCATTTGTTCTGCAGTGTTCGACTTACCGAGGCCGATGCGAATCGAGCCGATGGCCGAGGGTTCGGCAACGCCGATCGCCATCAACACCGGCGAGGGCCCACGCTCGCCCGAACTGCACGCCGATCCCGAAGACAGCGAGAAGCGGCGCATGGCCACGATCAGCGAATCCGCCTCGATGCGGTCGAAACTGACGTTTAGATTGCCGGGCAATCTTAACTCGCGCGGTCCGTTGACGGAAGCGCCCGCGATCTCCACCGTCACGCGATCCCAAAGCGCATTCCGGAGCGCCGTGAGCCGCTCCGCTTCTTTCGCCATCTCATCCTTTCGAATGCGAAATGCCGCCGCCATCCCGATCACGCCCGGCGCATTCACCGTTCACGATCGGAGCCCTTTTTCCTGCCCGCCGCCCACGATCAGCGGTTCGATGCGCACACCTCGCCTGACATACAGACCGCCGATTCCCTTGGGCCCGTAAAGCTTGTGGGCCGACCACGAGGCCAGATCGACCTCGGCGAGGTTTACAGCAATTTTGCCAGCAGCCTGCGTGATGTCGCTGTGATACAGAACACCACGCTCTCTGCAAATTGCCGCAAATTCGGCGATCGGCTGGATAGTTCCGATTTCGCCGTTGGCGCCCTCGATCGAGACGAGTTTCGTGTTCGGGCGCATGGCGTCGTGCAATTGGGCCGGATCGATGAACCCTTCGCGATCCGGCTGCAGAATCGTCAGCTCGACGCCGCGTTTCTCGAGGCGCTTCGCGGGCGCCAGCACCGATTTGTGCTCGATCGCGGAGGTGATCAGATGATCGCCGGCGGCGAGGAAGTTCAGCGCGATGTTGTTCGACTCGGTCGCGCCGGCCGTGAAGTAGATTTCGTTCGGCTGCACCTCGAAAAAGCGCGCGATGGAGATGCGCGCATCTTCGACCGCGCTTGACGCGCGTCGCCCATGCTCGTGCGTGAGCGAGGCAGGATTTCCGAAGGTCGTCGAAAAAAACGGCAACATCGCGTCGACGACACGCGGATCGCAGGGCGTCGTTGCATGGTGATCGAGGTAGATGGGTGGCGCGGACATCGTCCAGGGTCAATCATAAGCGTATGGACTGCGGCGGCTTGCCGCCGCTTTAGCGCCGGCAGCTTGCTGCCGGCGGCCGCAGCAAGCTGCGGCCATCAAAGCGGTGCCAAGGCACCGCACTCCAAAAGCCCTAGTGAGCGTGCCGCCGGCGGCGACGGCGCGGACGCGGATGGTGCGGCGCCTCGCCTTCCGCGCGCTTGACGCGCTGCGCGAAAGATTGCCACTGCCGGAACACGTCGACGTACTTGCCTGACGAGAATGCGTAGATCTCGAGCAGCGCCAGCGCGTCGTTGAAAGGCTCACGGTAGACGAAGCGAAATTGCGCGCGTCGATCGGCGGGCGGCTCGAGCAGACGCCACAGCGTCTCGAGCGCCTGCTCGATCTGATGGCGCGTCCCGGCCGGCAATGCCATTCGCGCGCAAATCGGCTGAATCAGCTCCCGGATGAAGACCAGCACCTCGCCCATCCGCATCCGTCCGCTTCGGCGTCGTTCTTCGCGCTCGATCTCTTCGATGACCCACGGAAGGAGAAGGACCGACAGCAGCACGGCGTCCGGAATCTTTCGGTCCGACTGTACCGTGCGGTCGAGGACCTCGAGCATTTTCCAGAAGTACGGAGCACGTTCTCCGGCGATCGCGCGAAAGATTTCCGGCAGCAACGGCTCGAGAAGCCCGGTGTCGACCATCAAACGAAATGCGCCGCGCGACCAACCTCGCCGCAGGAGCTCCAGGATCTCGTCGGAGACGCGGTGCGGCGAGGCTTTCAGGATCTCGTGCTTGTGCCGCAGGATCGCGTCGTATGTTTCGTGCTCGATGTCGAAGTCGAGTCGCGATGCGAATTCGATCGCGCGCATCATGCGGACGGGATCTTCGCGAAAGCGGATGTCGGGGTGGCCGATCACGCGCACTTTTTTCTGATCGAGATCCGTGAGCCCGCCGATAAAGTCGATCACCGAGAAATCGGCGATGTTGTAGAACAGCGCGTTGATCGTGAAGTCGCGGCGACGCGCATCCTGCAGCGGCGTGCCGAAGGTGTTGTCGTCGGTGATCAGCAGCTCCGCGTTTTCTTCCGACGCGCGCTCCGGCTCGCGGCGGAATGTCGACACTTCCACGATCATGTCCTGAAAGATGACGTGCACGAGCCGGAAGCGACGTCCGATGATGCGGCTGTTGCGGAAAAGGCGGCGGATCTCGGCCGGATGCGCGTCCGTCGCGACATCGAAATCCTTCGGCGTGCGATTCATCAGCAGATCGCGCACGCTGCCGCCGCACAAATACGCGCGATAGCCGCTTCGATGAAGGCGGTAGAGGACCTTCAGCACATTTTCAGGAATGCGGCGGCGCGAAATCGAGTGGCTGCTGCGGTCGACGACGACCGCATGTTCAGTCTCGGTCGCGCTTGCATGTGCGGTCATGGGCTGTAGCCGGTGTCGGTCTCCGGAAGAATCGATGGAGTGAAATGGTACTTGCTGTCGACAATGAAAAGCGTCCGCTCCCAGCGCGTCTGCGTGAAAAAGTGAATGACGACGCCGAGGAGCTCTTTGAGCCGGGCGGAAGGAGGGCTGTCGGGTGGCGGCGGGATACTCGCGAACGACCAGTACACCATGAACGCGCGACCCTTGATCATGCCGCGCGGCACCGTCCCCCAGTAGCGCGAGTCGCTCGATCGATCGCGGTTGTCACCCATCGCAAAATATCGATCGGGCGGCACGGTGTAGGGTCCGAACTGATCGCGCGATCGATACGGCTCAGGCAACGCCGGCTGCAGCGGAAAGACATTCGGATCGACATGGACGACATATGGCTCGTCGAGCATTTTGCCGTTGATCGAGAGCTTCTTGTCGCGAATCTCGAGAATATCGCCCGGCATCCCGATCACGCGCTTGACGAAATCGGTGTCGG
>QHVX01000140.1 GCA_003222375.1 Acidobacteriota bacterium | reverse complement strand
CTAACAGCGTCGGCACCCAGATTGCGGTGAGATAGCGCGCCGCCGTTCCGATCGCGCCGCCGAGACAGACGAGAAGAAACCGCGTCATTTCAACGACCCCTCATCCGGTCCTGCGGGCCACCTTCTCCCCGCTTCGCGGGGCGAAGGAAGATGGGGAAGGGCTGTTATCATGAAGCGACACCTCGATGATCCACTTCTATCACGTCACGAAGCGCTTCGACGCGTATTCGACCGCCCTCCACGACGTGACTTTCCACATCGAAAAGGGCGAATTCGTCTTCCTGACCGGACCCAGCGGCGCCGGAAAATCGACGCTGCTGAAGTTGATCCTGCGTCAGATGCGGCCGACCGAAGGACAGATCGTCGTCAACGGCCGCAATCTCAACGCGATGAAGCGATCGCACCTGCCCTATTTCCGGCGCGAGATCGGAATGGTCTTCCAGGATTTCAAGCTGATCGAGCGCATGACGATTTTCGAAAATCTCTCATTCATCCTGACGGCCATCGGCCTTTCCGCGAAGGAGCACAAAAAGAAAGCGTACGGCGCGCTCCGGGCTGTCAATCTGCAGCACAAGATCAATTACTACCCTCTGCAACTTTCCGGCGGCGAGCAGCAGCGCGTCGCGATCGCCCGGGCGCTGATCAACGATCCGCTCATGCTGATCGCCGACGAGCCGACCGGCAATCTCGATCCCGACCTCGCGCAGGAAGTGCTCGAGATTTTCAGTGACGCGAACCTGCGCGGGTCGACGGTGCTGCTCGCGACACACGATCGCGATCTGATCCAGCGCAGCCACCGCCGGGTGATCGCGCTCGATCACGGCCGGATCGTGGACGAGAAGCCCGCCACGGCCGAGAAACCGGCCGCCCGCGGCGAATCGATGTTCGTGAACTGGTCGTGAACGAACAGATCCCATCCAACATCCTGGTTTACTTCTTCCGCGAAGCCTTTCGCCGCATCTGGGTGTCGAAGCGATCGAGTTTCGTGGCGGTCGCGATGATCGCGATCTCGCTCCTCATCGTCGGCGCCTTCCTCCTCATCTCGGAAAACCTGGGCCGCGCCGTGACGATCGCGCAGGGAAAATCGCGAGTCGAGATCTATCTCGCCAACGATGCGAATCCGTCGCAGATCGCCGCGGTCGACAGATATCTCGCTGGCCATCGTGAATTTGCGCGACGACGCTTTGTCAGCCGTGACGAAGCGCTTCGAAGGTTCTCGTCGTATTTCACGAATCTGGATCCGATCGTCAGACAGCTCGACGGCAATCCGTTTCCGCCCTCCTTCGAGTGCGACGTTGCGCCTAACAGCGTTCAGTCGGCGACCTTCGCGAGGGAAGTGAATGAGGTCCGCGCGATCGCAGGCGTCGATGACGTCCAGTTCGACTGGGAGTGGGTCCGGCGGCTGAAAAGAGTCGTCAACGTGATCAACATCGTCGGCCTGGTGGCGGGCGGCATCCTCGCGCTGGCGGCGGCCTTCACGATCGCCAATGTCATCCGGCTGACCATGATGCTTTATCGCGAAGAAATCGAGATCATGCGCCTCGTCGGCGCAACGGAGCGCATCATTCGCGGCCCGTTCCTCGTCGAGGGACTGCTGCAGGGCATCCTCGGCTCGCTTCTGGCCCTCATCCTCCTGTTCACGGCTTTCCTCGTCGCCCGCAGATTGCTTCCGCCCGCGAACGCGCTGGTGTGGAGTTTTCTGTTCAATGGATTTTTGCCGTGGCAAAAAATCGCGGCGCTGATCGCGGGCGGAACGATCGCCGGTTACTTCGGCAGCTGGCTTTCGGTGCGCGAGAGTGGCGAGGAGCCGGCGTGAAACTGGTGGAGTGCGTCCCGAATATTTCGGAAGGACGACGTCCAGAGGTTTACGAAGCGGTGGCCGCGGCCGCCGCTGTTCCAGGTATCACGCTCCTGAACATCGATCCCGGTTTCGAGACCAACCGCACGGTCATCACCTTCGTCGGCGGGCCGGACGCGGTCGTCGAAGGCGCATTTCAGCTCATTCGAAAGGGCTACGAGCTGATCGACATGAGCAAGCATCGCGGAGCGCACCCCCGCATCGGCGCCGTCGATGTGGTGCCGTTCGTTCCGGTCTCCGAGATGACGATGGACGAATGCGCGGAGCTGGCCCGACGGCTCGGTCGGCGCGTCGGCGACGAGCTTTCCCTTCCGGTCTATCTCTACGAGTTCGCGGCCAGCGCGCCCCATCGCCGCAATCTCGCCGACATCCGGGAGGGCGAGTACGAAGGCCTCGCGCAAAAAATTGTGCACATGGACTGGAAGCCCGACTTCGGTCCGGCGAAATTCAATCCGCGCTGCGGCGCGACCGTCATCGGCGCGAGAAAATTTCTGGTCGCCTACAACGTCAACCTCAACACGATGGACAAGCGCCTCGCGACCCGCGTCGCATTCGACGTGCGAGAGCGTGGACGGATGAAGCGCGATGCGGAAGGTCAGCCGATTCTCGACAGGAATGGCGAACCGCTCTGGGAGCCTGGACTATTGAAATCGGTAAAAGCGGTCGGTTGGGCTATACCAGAGTACGGACGGGCACAGGTCTCGATCAACCTCACCGATCTCGATGTCACGCCGCTGCACGTCGCGTTCGACACCTGTGAAGAACGCGCGCGCGAGCGGGGATTGCGCGTCACCGGATCGGAAATCGTCGGCCTGGTGCCGCTGTCCGTTCTTCTCGACGCGGGGCGTCACTACTTGCGCCGCATGGGGCGGCCGACGGGGGTGCCCGATTCGGCGCTGGTTCAGACAGCGATTCAGACTCTCGGCCTCTCAGAAGTGAAACCCTTCGATCCAAAGGAGCGCGTCATCGAATATCGTCTGCAGTCGATGTCCAAACTCGCCTCGCTGTCCGTCCGCGAATTCCTCGACGAGCTGTCGAGCGACTCCCCAGCTCCCGGCGGTGGCTCGGTTGCGGCGCTGGCAGCGTCGATGGCAGCGGGCCTCGCGTCGATGGTCGCCGTGCTTTCGCACACCAAAAAAGGGTTCGAGTCGAAACAACACGCTCTCGACACGATCGCAATGCGCGGTCAGGAGCTCAAAGGTCAGTTGCTCGCCGCCGTCGATGCCGACACCGCGGCTTTCGATCGCCTGCTCGAAGCGATGCGAATGCCGAAGGATGATCCAAACCGTGAAAGAGCCATCGATGATGCGACCGTCGCGGCGACTGAGGTCCCGTTAGGCGTGCTCGAAGCATGTCCGGAGGTCATCGAGCTGTGTCGCGAAGTGGCCCGCCTCGGCTTGCAGGCGTCGCTCTCCGATGCCGGCGTCGGCGTGCAGATGGCCCGCGCCGCTGCCGCCGGCGCCTATCAGAACGTGTGCATCAATCTCGCGAATGTCGATAAACCGGAATTGCTTGCGCGCGCCGACGCGGCGTTACTAAAAGTAAAGGAGCTGCACGCAATTGCGGAAGAGGAGACGCTCGTGAAGCTACGGGACGCACTGAGTCCCGAGCGGAGCGAGGGATCAATGCGCGCACCGCGATGAAGTAGCGTGGCGCGGCGATGAAGCACCCGCGTCATCCTGAGCGCAGCGAAGGATCTCGGACGATGCAGGTGTCACTTGAGACCCTTCGCTCCGCTCAGGGTGACGCGCAGCTCGTGGTCGCGTTCGAAAAAGGTCACACTGATTCAAAGTATGAATCCGAGCCTCGCATTGCGAGGCTCGGGGTTTTACTTCTCGAACTCCCACGCCACCTTCTTCAAACCGCGGTCGGCGCGCTCGATGAGCTGCAGGATGTCCTTCTTCGCGTGCGCGGCCGAGAAGAACGCGGCCTCCATCTGCGACGGCGGCAGATAGACACCCTCGGCCAGCATGACGTGGAAGAAGCGCGCGAATTTGTCGCGGTTCGACCGGTTGGCCGACTCATAATCGGTCACCGGGCCCTCGGTGAAAAAAATGGTCCACATCGATCCGACCCGGTTGAACGTGATCGGTACGCTGTGCTTCTCTGCCGAGCGCCGCACGCCGTGCTCGAACTCCGCGCTGCGTTCTTCGAGATCGCGATAGATCGACGAGTTTTTCAAAACGCCCAGCGTCGATTTGCCGGCCGCGACCGCGAGGGGATTTCCTGACAGCGTCCCCGCCTGATAGACCGGGCCGAGCGGTGCGACCAGCTGCATCACTTTCTTCGTGCCGCCGTAGGCGCCGATCGGCATTCCGCCGCCGATGATCTTGCCGAGTGTGGTGATGTCGGGTTTGACGCCGTAGAGCGACTGCGCGCCGCCATACGCCACGCGAAAACCGGTCATCACTTCGTCGAAGATCAGGAGCGCGCCGCGCTCGTCGCAGATCTGACGCAAGCCCTGCAGAAAACCTTCGGCAGGTGGAACGCAGCCCATGTTGCCCGCGACCGGCTCGACGATGATCGCCGCGACGTCGTCGCCGTGTTCGTCCATCGCATGCGTGACGGCGTCGAGGTGGTTGTAGGGCACGCTGATCGTGAGTTTCGTAACGTCTTCGGGAATGCCGGCGGAATCGGGGATGCCGAACGTCGCGCCACCCGATCCGGCTTTGACCAGGAGTGAATCGACGTGGCCGTGATAGCCGCCGTCGAACTTGAGAATTTTTTTTCGTCCGGTGGCTGCGCGCGCCAGTCGCAGTGCACTCATCGTCGCTTCCGTTCCGGAGTTCACGAGGCGGAGCATCTCGATCGATGGCATCGCGGCGATGACCATCTCCGCCAGCTCGACTTCACCAAGGGTCGGGGCGCCGAAGGAAAACCCGCGCGTAGCGGCGCGCTTCACGGCCTCGACGACGTATCGGTGGCCGTGGCCGAGGATCATGGGACCCCAGGAGGAGACACAGTCGATGTACTGGAGATTGTCGGCGTCGAAGATGCGCGAGCCTTGTCCCTGCTCGATAAAGGGCGGCGTGCCGCCGACGGCACGAAAAGCGCGGACGGGAGAGTTCACGCCGCCCGGAATGATCTCCTGCGCGCGCTGGAAGAGCGCTTCGGATTGCTTACCCATGCCGCGAGTTTAACTGTCGAAGTAGGCGTAGTACAATTTTGCGATCGATCGAAAGAATGGGTTACCAAGTCGTGATTCCGAAAGAAGTGCGGGAGCAGATGGGCTTGAAACCGGGTCAGGAGATGCAAGTCATTTCCAAGGGAGGTTTGGTGATCCTCGTTCCAGAACGACCCATTTCCTCCATGCGAGGATTTGCGCGCGGGATTCGCACGACTGGATTCCGGGAAAAGAAGGACCGTTTTTGATCGTCCTCGATTCGTCCGGTTGGCTGGAATTCTTCGGTGAAGGGACTTACGCGAGTGAATTTGCCGGCCGCCTGCGACAACCGGCAAACGTTCTCACGCCGACACTCGCGCTTTACGAGGTGTACAAATGGATGAAACGCGAGCGGTCAGAAGAAGCTGCCTTAGCTGCCGTCGCAACAATGAAGAGAACGCATCTGATCGCCTTGACCGAGCAGATTGCGCTGACGGCCGCAGATCTGAGTCTGGCCCACCGCCTCGCGATGGCGGATGCCGTCATGCTCGCCACCGCCCGCCTGTTTGACGCTGAACTGATCACAACCGATTCGGACTTCGCTGGGATCGACGGCGTCATCTATCTTCATTGACGCGGCGCGTTGTACGCTCCGACGCTGCAGGCTAGATCGTTCGCCACCTTTTCGAAAAAGCTGATCTTCGGCTCCATCTTGCGGGTCACGGGATTGATCCATTGGTACTGGATCGAGCCGTTGTTCCTTTTCTTCAGGGCGTCCCACGTCGCCTTGCCGAGGGACTTGCCGGTGACATCTTTCCAGGTAGCTGTCGAGCTGCCGACGAATGTCGGGAAGCCCGCATTCGCGCGAATGACGCCGTCGGAAGTGGTGCACCAGACGTACAAGTCGCGATCCTTCCAGGGCGAGCTTCCGCTGTTGAAGTCCGCGATCGCCTGGGTGCGACCGACTTTCTTGTAATGCGCGACCGCCTTCGCGAGCATCGCCTTCGCCTCGGCGGGCGTGCCGCGCGTCGCCGCGAATGCCGGAACGGTGAGTAACGCCAGAATCAAGAGTTTCTTCATGATCGATTCTCGCGCCGGATGACCAGCTTCAGGCCGGACCATACGTCATCGACGGCGCACACTTTGATATCGACGAACCCCATCGGCAACGCCACGGTGCGAATCACATCCTCGGTGATGTCGGTGGGGACCTTCGACGATTTCTTGGGCCACGAGACCCACACCATCGCGTCATCGCGCATCTTCGATCGGTAGCGTCGCAGCTTCGAGGCGAGATCGTTCACGCTTTTCGTGAAGAGATGAATGATGTCGACGCGATCCGAGACGGTGCGGGCGATCGTCGCGCCGTCAGAGGGATAGTGATCGGGGGCGCCTTCGACGAAGAGCCTGGAACCCGGTTTGATTCCGAGCTTCTGCGCGAGAGGCGTCCCCGAATAACCGGCCATCAAACAAACGTGTCGAGGACGTGCGCGATGTCCTTGGCCATCGCGTGGACGCTGTCGCGCATCACTTCCAGGTCGCTGCCACCGCCGCCTTTGAATGTGCCGGCGGCCCGGCGCGCCTGCGTGACGACCGCGAGCACTTTGCCGCTCTTCGCGTCAACGATTTCGAACGTCGCCTTGCTCGACGCCGCACCTGCGCCAAAGCCACCCCAGTAACGGCCGGCCCGCGAGCCGGGATCCATGCTGTCGACCACGCCGCGGATGATTAGCGTCTTCGACGTCTTCGGCGCCGAGCTCGACTCCTCGACGTCGGCCTTCGTCTTCAGCTCAGGTTGAAAACCTTCCATGAACCATTCGGTGTACGCGGCCAGCGCACTCTTCATCGTGCCGTACCACTTCTCCTTCTTGTCGGGAAGCGGCGCCTTGGTCGTGTCGAAGGGCTGCACGATGATCTTGTCGTAGTCCTGAATCCTGAACGTCTTGATGATCTCGATCTGATCGATGTCCTGACCCCACTCCTTGTACGTCCCCGGCGCGGTCGGGGCGGGTTTCTTTCCGCGGGCGTAAACGGATGGAGCAATAACGGCGAGAACAACAATCAGCACGAGAAGACTGCGTGGTCTCATGAATCTCCTCCTCTTCGTTTTGTGGAACGCTAATTCTAATACGTCTAGTACGCGTTCTCATGCCGCAGGCCGTGGATCACGGTCATGAAGAGGATTTTGAGGTCTAGCAGCAGGGACCAGTTCTCGATGTAGTAGAGGTCGTGCTCGATGCGCATGCGCACGGAGGTGTTGCCGCGCCAGCCGTGGACCTGGGCCCACCCGGTCATGCCGGCGCGAACTTTGTGCCGCAGCATGTAGTGCGGAAATTCAGCACGAAATTGTTGTACGAATTGAGGCCGCTCGGGGCGCGGTCCGACCACGCTCATGTCGCCCAGGAGAACGTTGAAGAGCTGGGGGAGCTCGTCGAGCGACCAGGCGCGGATCAGCCGCCCGACGCGCGTGCGCCGCGGATCGTCCGGCTCGGCCCATTTCGCGCCGGTATCGCTCTCCGCGCCGACTTTCATCGATCGAAACTTGACGATGTTGAACGGCTTGCCGTCGAGTCCCATTCGCACTTGCCGATAGAAAATCGGACCGCGACCTTCCAGCCGGATGGCAAGCGCGATGAGCAGCATCAGCGGCGAGAAGACGATCAACGCCGCGGCGGCGACGACCAGATCGAAGCCGCGCTTCACGAACCGGCTCCATCCTTCCAATGGCGTCTCTGAAAGGTTGATCGTCGGAAGGCCGTCGATGTCCTCGACGCGCGATCGCAAAACCATGAACTGCAGGAGGTCCGGAACGACGTGAATCGACACGACGCAGCGAACGAGGCGGTCGAGGAGCGCCGTCATCGTCTGTGACGATGCATGCGGCAGCGCGACAAAGACATGATCGATCGATTGCTCCTCGATCACCCGCTCGGCGTCGTCGATCGCTCCGAAACATTCGAGATCAGGGAGGAGATCGTCTCCGCCATTGCGGAGATAGCCGACGATTCGGAATCCGAGCTCGGCGTGCGAGCGCATGCGCTCGACGACCGCCCGCGCCAGCTCGCCGTTTCCGGCAATCAGCACGCGATCGAGGCTCTTCCCGGCGCGGTGACGGCGCTCGGTGACGAATCGAACGACGCCGCGTCCGAAGATGACAAAGAGAATCGCGCACAACATGAAGATGCCGAGCGTTGCGCGCGAGTAGAGGACGTCGGGCCGCTTCGGCGGGCGGATCCACAGGAGCACGCCGGACAGAACCACCGTCGCGACCACCGAACCGATCGCGACCGACATCCACTCCTCCGCCTTCGACCGCGTCGGGCGGATGCGATACAGACCCTGCACCGCGAACGCGAGCGGGAAGACGATCGTGATGATAGGAAGGATGCTCAGGTAGATCTCGATCTCCTGCATCCCCTTGGTCACCGGGACGACCTCGACGTGGAATCTGAGAAACCACGCCGCCAGCATGGCGAGGTTCGACGCCACCGCATCGTTGATGAGGTAAATCGACGCCAGCGCGCGATGTTTCTTTTCGATCAAGCCGCGACCTGCCGGAGAGCGTTCATGAGTTGTTTGTGAAAGCGATCACGCGAAAACGCAGCGGCGTGCTCGCGAATCGCCTGTCGGTCCCATCGGCCGGCGTCGGCTGCCTCGAGCGCCCGCCGAAGCGAATCTACCACGGGCTCATCGAAGAAAATTCCGGTGCGGTTCTCGACCACCGAATCGAGTGCGCCCCCCGCGCGAAGCGCGACAACGGGAGTGCCCAGGGCCATGGCTTCGACGGGCGTGATGCCGAAGTCCTCCACGCCCGGCAGGATGAGCACACGCGCACGCGACAGATGATCGAGGATCACCTCTCTCGATACGGCGCCGGTGAACGTAACGTTGGGCCCGGCACGCGACTGCCAACGCTTTCGCATCGGACCATCTCCGATCACGACTGTTTTGCGACCCGTCCCCAGCGGGAGGTCGAGTCGCTTGTACGGCACGAGAGCGGAGATGATCAGATCGAAGTCTTCGCGATCTTTACGCAGCGGCGCGGCGAAAAACACCTCATTCACGAACGGATGAATCACCTCGGCCTCGCGGCCGTAGTACTTCTGGATGCGACCGCGTACAAAGTCCGAGTTCGCTACAAAGCGCGTGACATCCTTCGCAGTCGCCACATCCCATCGCCGCAAGCTCGGTGCGAACAGCGACACGCCCGCCCGCAAGATCGGACGCGATGGCGGGAAGTAGTCGTCGAATCGATCCCAGATGTAGCGCATCGGCGTGTGGCAATAGCAGAGATGCGGCTTGCCGCGGACGTCGACGCCCTTCGCAACGCAGTGGCTCGATGAGATGACGAGATCGAATCGAGAAAGATCCCAGGCCCGCACCGCGCGCGGAAAGAGTGGCAGCAACTTGCGGTAGTCGCTGATCCGCGATGCGACTGCCTGCAGCAAAGACGTGTGAATCGTGCGCGA
>QHVX01000157.1:21068-27078 GCA_003222375.1 Acidobacteriota bacterium | reverse complement strand
CGATCGTCGCCGTCGTCGCGGTCACCGGCGCCTGCGACGGCGTTGCGATGATCGGCTGCGGAACGATCGGCGGCGGCGTGGGCGGGCGGGTGGCGACGCGTGCCGGCGACGCGATCTTGGAAGTTGCGTTCGCGCTCGAGCCCCGCAGCATCCAGATCCCGAGACCGACGATCGCCGCGACGACACCGGCAATGATCGCGATCAGCGGCGCCTTGCTCTTCGGCGTGGGCTGCAAAAGAATCGGCGCCGAGATCCTCTCGAGCTGCTGCTCGAGATATGGCGCCACATTGACCTTCGACTCTTTCTCACGGTCGACCGTTTCACCTTCCATCTCTTTCTTGAGCAGGTTGCTGAGATAGAAGGCCAGGTTGAAGGTGGTGGCCGAGTACTTTCCGCTGTGCGCGAGAGCGGAGAGGGCCTGCTTCAGGTCGCCGATCGACGCGAACCGCCGCGCAGGATCGATGGCCAGCGATTTTTCGAGCAACGCGCGAATGTCGTGTGCTGCGAGAACGCGCTGACGTGCGCGGCATCCGGAGCGTCGTGCCCGGTGACGAGCAGGAAGAGAATCGCGCCCATCGCGAACACTTCCGACGTTTGGGTCGGCTCGCCCGAATGCGCGTATTCCGGAGAAAAATAACGGCCGATGGCCGCGGAGACTTTGCTGTCCTTCAGCGACGCGATCAGCCCGCGACCTAACTGCTGCCCGGCGACGCGAATCTCGCCGTCATCTTCGATCCAGATGAACTGCGGGATCAGCGCGCCGTGCGCCAGACGGTTGCCGCCGAACCGAAGATCGGCGAGCGTCACCAGCGAAAGCGCAACTTTTTCCGCGATGTGGATGGCCTGGTCGATCGGCACGGGATTCGGAGTGATGCCCGCACCTCCGTGAGCGCGGTCGAGGATGTGCCGCAGCGATCGGCCGCCACTGTAATCGTGGGCGATAAACGGAACGCCGTCGACGACGTCGATCGCCTGGTCCTTCACGAAGGACGTGCCCTCGAGCATCGGAACAATGGCGTGAGCATCGGCGGCGGCATTTGCGAGAGCCTGACGATCGCCGCCCGTGAATCGCCGAAGGGCGACCAGAGGGCCGAGGTGACGATCATCGATTCGAACAGCACGCCACAGCTCGCCGAGCGAATCGGCTTCCAGTTTCTTCAGCAGAATGTAGTTGCCGAACTGCTCGTACGGCCGCGATCTGGAAGGCACTTTTTTGACTCCGGAGTTCTATTTGGGTGGACGATATTCTACCACCGGCCTGCCCTCATTTCGGTGCAGTTGAGGCTGCCGCGGCAGCGCGCTGATCGCGATACCACTGCACCTGAAACTGCTGCACGTTCCGGTTATGCTCGTCGATGGTTGTCGCGAAGGCATGCGATCCGTCGTGACGCGCCACGAAGTACAGAAATGCCGTTTTTGTGGGGGCGGCGGCCGCTTGAAGCGACGCCATTCCGGCGTTCGCAATCGGGCCGGGCGGGAGGCCGGGATACCGATAGGTGTTGTACGGCGAGTCGATTTGAAGGTCGACTTTGTGAATGTTTCCGCTCCAGCGATTGGCGAGCTTGAGCGCGTAGATGACGGTCGGATCGGCGCCCAGGAGCATGTGACGGTTGAGGCGGTTGAGGTAGACCGACGCGACCAGCGGCCTTTCGGCAGGCAGCTTCGCTTCACTTTCGACGATGGATGCGAGCGTCACCGTCTGATGCAGATTGAGTCCGGTTGTGATGTAGCCCATCTGTGGACCGAAGTGCTTGCGGAAGTTCTGCACCATCGCGTGCACGATCGTCTGCGGCGGCGTTCCTGGACTGAATTTGTACGTGTCGGGAAACAGGTAGCCTTCGAGCGTTTGTGCTTGCGGCGCGAGATCGCGGACCAACTCCGGATCGGCGGTCAGCCTGTCCCAGTCGGCAGGCTTGCCGAAGCCGTCGGCGGCGAAGAGGCGTCCGATCGAGAATCGATCGAGCCCTTCGCGAATGGTCACGCTCTTGAGTGCCACGTCCCCTCGTATCAGCTTCTCGACGACATCGGCTGCCGTCACGGGGCGTGAGAATTCATAGATGCCCGCTTTAATCGACTCGCCATGCCGGACGACTTTGATGTAGATCAGCGGAACGTATTCGTCGCGGAGAACTCCTGCTTCGCGTAGATGCCGGAGGATGATCGCGGTGCGCTGGCCTTTTCGCACTTCCACGTCTTTGACCGGCTGCGGATAGCCTTTGTACGGCGAGGTCAGAGCGCGCCACAGGAAGTAGCCACCGCCGGCGGCCAACAACGCTGCGAAGAAAAGAATCGTGACCAGCGATTGAAAATATTTGCGGCAGCCGCCGCGCCGTGCCCCGCTGCGGGCTATGACCGCCTCCGCTGCTCGTCGAGATACGACTGCAGAATCACCGCTGCTGCCGCCATGTCGATGTCACGGTCTGCTTGGCGCCGCTTTCGTCCGCCCGAGCGCAGCCTTTCGGCGGCATCGACGGTCGTCAGCGACTCGTCCCAGAGCACGACCTCTTTGCAGGTTCTCTGCCGCAGGCGCTCGGCGAAATCGTGGAATTTCGCCTCGCCTCGATCGCGGAACTGCCGCCGCGGGACCCCGACGACGATCGTGTCGGCGTCGAGCTGTCGGGCAAGATCGGCCAGCGTCGCGATCACGTCGCCTTCGTTGGGCACGACCGAGTGAGGGGTAGCGAGGATTCCGGAGTCGCTCACGGCAATTCCGATCCGGCGGCTGCCGTAGTCGATAGCCATGATCGACACCCTACGATTGTAAGCGCCGCCGTCATCCTGAGCCGCGCAGACGGCGAAGGATCTCGTGAGCGAGATCCTTCCCCCGCTCCGCGGGGTCAGGATGACTATGGCCGCTGTACAATCTGTGGCCCAAGGCAGGGTCCATGAAGAACTTCAATCTCGACGCCATCCTCGAGGCGATGCTGAAAATCTCCGATCGTGTATCGGATCTCAACTTTTCGGTAGGCCGGCCGCCGCAGGTGGAAGTCGATGGCCAGCTTGCCGCGGTCAACTTTCCCGGATTGCCGCGTCTCACTCCGTATCAAACCGAGATGATCGCGATGCACATGCTGCGCAACGACCGCGAGCTGACGCGCACTTTGCTCGCGAACGGCTCGGTCGATCTGTCGTACTCGATCCCGCAGAAGAAGCGTTTCCGCGTCAACATCTTCACGCAGCGGGGCACATACGCCATCGTTCTGCGCGTGATTCCTGACAGCATTCCGTCGCTCGAAGGTCTCAAGCTTCCGCAAGAGTTGTTCAATGTTTGCAAGCTGAAGAACGGCATCGTCCTCGTCACCGGCCCCACTGGTTCGGGTAAGTCGACGACGCTGGCGGCGATCATCAATCAACTGAATCAGGATTTCGCCTACCACATCATCACGATCGAAGATCCGGTCGAGTACATGCACCGGCACATCAAGTCCACGGTCAATCAGCGCGAAGTCGGCTCTGACACCAAGACTTTCGCGCTCGCGCTGCGGGCGGCGCTCAGGCAGGCGCCGAAGGTCATCCTCATCGGCGAGATGCGCGACGTCGAGACGATCGAGATCGCGATGGAAGCCGCCGAGACCGGCCATCTGGTGCTGTCCACGCTGCATACGATCGACGCGGCCAAGACCGTCGATCGCATCGTGGGCGTGTTCCCGAAAGATCAGGAGCCGCAGGTCCGCACGCGTTTCGCGCAGTCGTTCCGCTACGTCATTTCGACGATGCGCACTCGCGACTACGTGATGAAAGGCGAGACGGAGGGACGCTCGCTCACAGACGCAATGCACGATGGTCAGGTCGACGGTATGCAGACGTTCGACGACGAGCTGGAGAAGCTCTGGCTGGGCCGGACCATCACGAAGGACATTGCGCTAGCCTACGCGACGAACCCCACCAATCTCGCGCTGCGGTTGACCGACGATAACGCTCCGCCGGAGCCGGAGAAGGAGACCGAAGGCGAGTCGATGCTCTCGTTGCTCGAGTAAGGCATGATCAAGATCGTTTGCACGTCCTGCCAGAAACCGCTGTCGCTCGATGAAACCAAGCTTCCGATGAAGGAAGTGACGTTTCCCTGTCCGGCATGCAAGACGAAACTGGCGGTCGATCGCCGCAAGCTCGAAGGCGCGGCGGCTCCCGTCCCTGGCGCGTCACCGGATGCGGGCGCCCCGGCTGCCGAAGAAGACGAAGGTTTCGGCGCGAAAGCGTTGATCGTCGGAAACGACTCGCCGGCGCTGCGGCAGGCGGCGAAGCTGATCGGATTCCAACCGGTTCACATGCCGACCGCACAACAGGCTCGCGACTACTACATGCAGGAGTTCCCGGCGGTGGTGATCCTCAATCCGCAGCAGACGACCGCACCGCCGCTGGAGGCCATGCAGCCGATCATTGCGCTCGCTCCGCTCGATCGACGGCGGTCGTTCTTCATCCTGATTTCGGAGAATCTGCGCACGCTCGACGGCAACGCGGCGTTTCTTTACGGTGTGAATCTCGTCGTCGCGCAGAAAGATCTCGGAGCGTTCCAGCAGATCTATCGCGACGCGTCCGCGTACCACGACCGCCTGTACGCGGCGATGAACTCCGTGACGAAAGTGCTCGGCGAACGGTAAAAAGAAAGGGCGCCTTGGGGCGCCCTTCCTCTCGCGAACCGAAAGCGCGTCGTTACTGCTGTTGCACGCCCTCGGGGTACTGAATGAAGGTACCGTTGGAGTAAACGATGTCGCAATCAAAGAGGGTGGTCGCGCCACCTGAGTATGTTGCGCCCTGCGAGGCACCGTCTTTGCCGTAGGAGATGATCACATAGACCTGCGCGGCAGTCGTGACGCCCCACGCCTGATCAGCAGCCAAACCCCAGTTGTTGCCCCAGCCGTCCTTACGCGGGAACGTCTTGACATACGTCGGGGAGAGGAACGTGGTCAGGTTGTCGATGGTCACCGAGCCGCTGGGCATTGTGATACCGGCAGCGTTGTAGCGGTTGATGTCGGTCGCGCGCGCTTCCCACGCGGTCGCCATCGTGCGCATGTCGGCCATCGTTCTCTTCTGCTTCGACCGCTGCATGGCGGTCAGAAGGTTCGGAATGGCGATAGCCGCCAGGATGCCGATGATCGCGACAACGATCAGCAGCTCGATGAGGGTGAAGCCCTTCTGTCTCTTCATGAATCCTCCTTTTAAGGTTGAGACCGATTACTACCTGATCGCAACTGAAATACCATGGGAACCCAATACGCTAAGCCTTGTGTTTACTGCGATTTAACGGTTTTTGTTCAAAGAGCCGGTGACATTTTGTGACGCGCCTCCAGTTCCAAAACTGACAATTACTGCCGCTGGACGCCTTCGGGATACTGAACGAAGCTGCCGTTGGCGTACACGATGTCGCAATCGAAGTTGGATGTCGCGCCGCCTGTGTACGCGCTCCCCTCCGAAGCGCCATCTTTGCCATAGGAGATGATCACGTAGACCTGAGCGGCCCGCGTGCTGTCGCCCCACGCCTGGTCAGCAGTAAGAGACCAGTTGTTACTCCAGCCGTCCCAGCGTGGGAACGTCTTGCAGTACGTCGGGGAGAGGAACGAGATCAGGTTGTCGACGGTAACCGTGCCGGCGGGAAGAGTCATGCCGGCGGCGTTGTAGCGGTTGACGTCGGTCGCGCGCGCTTCCCAGGCAGTCCCGATGGTCCGCATATCGGCCATCGTTCTCTTCTGCTTCGAACGCTGCATCGCAGTCAAGAGATTCGGAATGGCGATCGAGGCCAGGATGCCGATGATCGCCACAACGATCAGCAGCTCGATGAGCGTGAAGCCCTTCTGTCTCTTCATCAAATCCTCCTGTTGCCCCGAGTTCGCGTCAAAAAAAAGGCGTCCACATCGGACGCCTTTCGATTCGAGCAAACTGTCGCTCTTTACTGCTGCTGCACGCCTTCCGGATACTGAATGAAGGTACCGTTGGAGTAGACGATGTCGCAATCGAAGAGGGTGGTCGCGCCACCTGAGTACGTTGCACCCTGCGAGGCACCGTCTTTGCCGTA
>QHVX01000157.1:16661-21029 GCA_003222375.1 Acidobacteriota bacterium | reverse complement strand
GTAAGAGACCAGTTGTTACTCCAGCCGTCCCAGCGTGGGAACGTCTTGCAGTACGTCGGGGAGAGGAACGAGATCAGGTTGTCGACGGTAACCGTGCCGGCGGGAAGAGTCATGCCGGCGGCGTTGTAGCGGTTGACGTCCGTCGCGCGCGCTTCCCACGCGGTCGCCATCGTGCGCATGTCGGCCATCGTTCTCTTCTGCTTCGACCGCTGCATGGCGGTCAGAAGGTTCGGAATGGCGATGGCAGCCAGAATGCCGATGATCGCCACGACGATCAGCAGCTCGATGAGGGTAAAACCAGTCTGCTTCCTTTTCATCAAGGTCCTCCTTATCCGGCTTTCGCTTGCGCAACCGCCATACCATCAGGCCGCCAGAGGCTAAGCCTCGATATCAGTTAAAGTTACGACAACGGCAGGCGGCCGAAATCGCATAGGAATGACGTTTTTCGGAGCGTGAAATTGACAAATTACGTCATCGGACCGTGCTGGAAGGCATATGCCGGGATCAGGCGTTTCATCAGCGCGATTCCTTGCATGTACCAGTCGATGCGAATGCGCTCGTTCGTCGAATGGATGCCCTGCGATTGGTAGAAATCGACCGGGAACGGCCACATCCCGTAGCAGAGAATTCCGCGCGCGCGAAGAAAGCGCGAGTCATTGCTCGACGCAGCGAGAATTTCGGTTCCGACCGGAACGGAGCCGTATTCCGTGTGCGCCTCGCGTTCGATCAACTTGAAAAAGGGAGTGTGTCGTGAGGTTAGCGGCGCGGGTCCGTTCTTCGAAAAGACGGCGTCGACTGTCGCGCCAAGCGGAGCGATTCTCGATCGTAGCCACGCGATACGCCGATCGGGATCCTCGTCGGGCAGGTTGTAAAGGTTGACGTTCATCGTGCCGTCGCTCCTGGCGCTTCCGAGGAACACGACATTCTGGGTCAGCTCTTTGTAGCCGGGCGCTAGAAGCCAGAATTTTCCAGCGGCGACGGCCCCATCGATATCTGCGAGCAGATCGCGATGCTCGACGCGCTGCGGCGCGATGTCGTGCAGATACTCGCGCACTTCGGGAAGAATGCGATCGGGATCTCGCGGACTGAGATACGGTTCGAGCGTGAGGCGAACGCGTTGCATCTGGTCGCGGCTCGGCGCGCGCAACTGCAAGGCGACGCTCATTTTTGTTCCGATCTCGACGCCGAAGTACGACAATTTCTCCTGTCGCGTCTCGGTGATGCCGCCTTCGTTGAGCGCGTACCGCACGCCTTCGAAAATGTCGGGCCGGTGCTGCAATAGCCATTGCGTGCCGAACACGCCGCCTTCCTCTTCATCGGCAACGGCGAGGAAAACGATGTCGCGCTCGGGTTGGCCGCGTCGCGCCGTTTCGAACAAGCCTTCGAGCTCGCACAAAGCGATCGACTTCATGTCGAGCGAGCCCCGTCCCCAGAGCTGATTGAGTGCGATTGCGGCGTCGAACGGCGGGCGAAACCATCCGGCCGACGTCGCGGGAACGACGTCGATGTGATTCAGGAGCAGAAGCCCTTCGCCGCGACGCTTGCCCCTCAGCCGTGCATAGACATTCGCGCGCCCGGGAGCGGACTCGATGATCTCGGCCTTCAGCCCATGCTTTTGGAGAAGGCTCGCCAGAAAACGCGCGCCGGCCATCTCGCGGCCGGGCGGATTCGACGTGTCGATGCGAACATACGTCTGCAGGAGCGCGATCTCCGGCGTGATGCGCGAGTTTTTCGGAACGTAAAGCTGCGAGCGGATGTCGGTATCCGCGCGGCGGTTGTAGATCCAAAGTCCGCCGATCAGCGCAACTCCGATCGCGACCAACACAGGAACCCAGCGTCTCATCGGCGATAAAAAATCAGAATGCCGATCACCATCGCGAGCGTGGTGAGCGAAATCCCCAGTCCGATGACGACGAGATCATTTCGGTAGACCATTTCGACGCGATGGCGTCCGGGTGGAACGACGACGCCCTGAAAGCCGATGTTGGTGGTGATCGCGGGCACCGTCCGGCCATCGATCGTGATCCGCCAATATTTGTGCGGCGTCACGCTCATGACGAGAAATCCCTTTCCGAGACTCTCGACATCGAGTGCCGCGCGGTTCGCGGTTTCGCGGACGCCGTTCACGATGCCGCTGGCGGGGACGAAGTTCGGATACTTCACGAATGCTGCGCGCCGGCTGAGGCTCTCCTTGCTGAGGACGTTCACGAAGTCCTGGCGGTTTCGAATCGTGACCAGCACATCCGCGAAGTAGTAGCGCGGCCAGTGCGTCGTCTCGAGAAACTGCACCGGCATCGAGTTTTTGAAGTTGCCCTTGACACGCTTCCGTTCGACGTCGAAATCGCGATAGGTCGCGCGATACCAGGCGTTCGACATCGCCATGAACGGTTCCCACCAGTCCTGCCGGCCGGAACGCTTCACGTCCCAGACGGAATCGGTCAGCTCGATCGTCGGCAGCAGCGCCGTCTTGTCGTAATCGCGTTCGATGACAGTTCGTAGCTTCGAACCGGCGGGTGTCATCGGGAACAGGCCGTTCCGGACGACCCAATAGACAGCATCGCCCGTCGAGAAGAATTTGCGCGCGATTTCTTCGCTGCCGTACCAGTCGACTTCGTGAAAGATGCGGAAGTCTGCGCGATTCTTCGGAAAGGTGCCGGCGATCGCGGGCGGGTCGAAGAATCGTCGCGGCATTCGCGGATTCAGCTCCGCCGTGACGTAGATCAAATCGGCCGCGACCAGAACTCCGGTGATGACCATCCACGCCCGCTGCCACCGCGTGCGCGCCAGGAACAGAATCCCGCAGGCGGCCGCCCCGCGGATCGCCGCCATCATCCAGTCGTGGCGCGATAGCGCGACCATCCGCGCCGCGCCGGCGCTGGGCGTCATGCCCCAGATGCGCATGAACACGCGGGCGTACATCGGCGTGAAACCGACGATGGTGAACACCGTCGCGATGACGGTGGTCGCGATCACGAATCCCAGCGCGGCGTCGCGCACGATGTCGTCGCCGGCCAGCAACCGATCGAACATCTGCGCTGCGAAGATGATCGCCGCGAAGATGCCCATCATCGCGAATTTCTCCGGATAGCGGATCGTCGTGGCGATGCCGGCGCTGTAAAGAAGACGCAGAATCGGCGTGTGGCCGCCGAGGGCCATGATGGCCGAGAAGAGGCCGATCGCCAGCACGACTCTGCTGCCGCGCGGACGGACGAAAGCGCCCGCGATGCAGAGGGCGGTGGTCAGCAGTCCGACATAGATGCTGAACAGAAACGGCGATCCCATCCCGGGATACAGGCCGCCGCCCCAGTACCACATCACGCGATTGACGGCGATGTGGCCGAGGATGTTGGGATAGATGAGCTCCGCGAACTTTGCCCACGGCATGCTCCACGCGCTGACCAGATCGAATTCGAATGGATGTGACCTCGCCGAATCGTGGACGTGATCGATCGCTGGAATGATCTGGGCGGCACCCACGGCCATCGACGTGATCGTGATCGCCGCGATCCACGCGATGTTCTTGACCATGCCCACGATCGGTCGGGCTGAAGCCCAACCCACATACAGCGCGTACATCCCGATCAGAAAGCCGCTCTGCATGATGGTCGTCGGTTCGGCGACGAGAAATTGAATGCCGAAGAAGAGGCACGCGGCAGCGAAGTCGCGAATGTTAGGCCTGAGCAGAAACCGACGGACGAACATGCAGGTCAGCGGCAGCCAGGCCGCGCAGAACAAGATCGGCAGAAGGTTGACCTCCGACAAATACATGCCGCCCATGCCGAAGGCCATCGCGCCGAACCACGCCGCGAACGGCCGCAGCTCCATCGATCGGAGAAGCGCGTACATTCCGATGACGCCGAGATAGAGATGCAGCAGGATCTGCAGCCGGTATCCGAGGTCGTAGCTGGGGAGAAGAATGAGCCAGGTGAAAGGGTAGAAAACCTCATGCTCGGGGTTGGCGGCGATCGGTTGACCGGCCGAGAAATAGCGGTTCCAGTACGGGAACTCACCGCCGTAGACGATCTCGCGGAGGATCTGCTTGGCCGGGTAGTAGTAGCGCGTCAGATCGCGCATGTAGAAATTGTTGACGCCGATCAACACGTCACCAAAGGCGATGGCGACGATCAGAAGGAGTGAGGCGACGGCCAGCGCGTCGGTGCGGCGCGCATCGTTCACGCGCGGCGGATTGTAACCGGAATCGTGCGTGTTATTCTCAGCCGCTGCCCGTATGCCGCTCCACGAGAAGAAAGTTGTCGCTGTTCTGCCGGCGTACAACGCGGAGAAGACCCTCCAGGCGACCTTCGACGACATCCCGAAAGGCTGGGTCGACGAGATCATGCTGGTCGACGACAGCTCGCGCGATCGGAC
>QHVX01000157.1:16106-16654 GCA_003222375.1 Acidobacteriota bacterium | reverse complement strand
CCGCGTGATCGTCCATCCAAAGAATCGCGGCTATGGCGGCAATCAGAAGACCTGCTACCGCACCGCCATGGACGAGATGAGCGGCGAGATCATGGTCATGGTCCATCCCGATCATCAGTACGACCCGACGATCATTCCGGAGCTGGTCAAGCCGCTGCTGCGCGGCGACTGCGACGCGGTCTTCGGCTCGCGCATGTTAGGCGGCCGTCCGATCGAAGGCGGCATGCCGAAATGGAAGTACTTCGCGAACCTTTTCCTCACCATGGTCGAGAACGCGACCTTCTATATTTTCCTGTCCGAATATCATTCCGGTTTTCGCGCTTACTCGCGGCGCTACCTGGAGAGCGTCAACTTCGACGCGAATTCCGAGGACTTCGTGTTCGACACGGAGATCATCGCGCAGGGCGTGGCCAAAGGGATGCGCATCCGCGAGGTGCCCATCAGCACACGCTATTTCGACGAGGCATCGCAGATTGGATTCTGGCGATCGGTCCGCTACGGCCTCGAGATCCTCAAGACGATGGTGACCTACAAGCTGCACAAGAAGC
>QHVX01000157.1:15611-16093 GCA_003222375.1 Acidobacteriota bacterium | reverse complement strand
CGCTGCCGAAGGAATCGATTTCTCGAGCGCTGTGATCTCGCCGCGAGTCTGATCGGCTTCGGCGACGTTGCCGGTGGTGCGCAAGTAGTTCTCTTCGTCGCGCAGCAGTGCGATGCGGTCGTGCACGGCGCCGCTGTACGGCTCCAGCGCGCGATTCTTCGCGATCACGGCAGTCCATGCGTCCATGTGCGCGCTGTCGTTGAGTCCGCAGACCGCGAAGAAAATCGCGATCACGATGCAGAGGCTCGCGGCGATGATGCCGGGCTTCGTCTGCATCAGCAGCCCGAGGATGAGGTACACGATCGCCGTCGCTGCGAAGACGATCAGCACGTCGGTTTTGAATGCGGGCGGGACGGTGACCAGGAGTCCGATCTGTCTCGGCGCGTGCAGCGCGGCCCGGATCAGCGCGTCGGGCGGATAGTAGCGATTGAGGTCGATCGCCGAAACGGTGAAGAAAAGCGCCATCGTCCAGGCGGACGTGA
>QHVX01000157.1:9084-15568 GCA_003222375.1 Acidobacteriota bacterium | reverse complement strand
CCTAACAGAAAGAAGATCGTGCAATTGTCGAAGCGGCGCTGGCCGAACGACGAACCAGACCAGAAAAAGCGATCGACGCTGGCGTTGATTGCCCATTGCACGATGAACATCGACAGCGCAGCGATGCCGAGACCGCGATGCGCGCGGATCAAGAACGGAAAGCCCAGGACGCCGACGATCGCGAGCGGTGTCCACACGCCGAGGCCGTGGTACCACGAGAACAGTGTTTCCCAGATCCAGAGATGCTCGAATGCGCGCCACCCGTAAAACGCGTGTTGCGCATGGCCCGGCAAGACGTTGAGCAGCGTCAGCGGATTGCCGTACAGCACGACTCCGACGACAATTTGCGGCAGCGCGCCGGCGACGAATCCGCCGATGACGGCGAGCCACTTCCGCATCGCAGGAAGGCCCGCGATCAGAAACGGGACGATGATGAACGTCGCGTTCTGCGGCCGGATCGCAAACGCGAGTCCGGCGGCCACTCCGGCGGCGAGAAAATCTTTTCGCATCGACGCCAGAACGATCAGAGCGCAGACAGCAGCGCTGACTGCATGCGCCATCAGCGCCTCGCGCGTCGAGTACCACATCAAGGACGAGCCGAACCAGATCGCGATCGTCGCGATGGTCGAGGGCCAGATCGCGAAGAACTGTCGCGCGACTGCGTAGCCCGCCAGGAGAGCCACCAGGCCGCACATCGCGCTCGCAGAGACGGCACCTGCGTTGTACGGAAGTGAAGCGCCGTCGCGCGGGAAGCGCTGCAACGATGGAACGAAGCCTCGCACGAGGTCGGCAGCGACGAAACCGGGATACCAGACCACCGCGCTGCCCGCGGTCCAGTGATCGGCGAGATGCCCGTTGGGCGTCAGTCCTTCCGACGCGATCAGGCCGTTCGGCAGCATCCCGAAGTGCTGCCATTCGTTGAACAACAATAAATCAGTATCGAAATATGTTGATGGTAAATATGCATAATATGCGACACCATCGGGTTTGGTGATGCCGGGTCGAAGCCAGATCAGCGCCGAAAGCAGCCATACCGCGATGATCAGCGCGATCGCGCCGCGATCGGTCATCGCAGCGCCGCGCGCAGACTCTCGCTCGGCTCCACCCCCGCCTCGGCGCACGCCTTGGCGATCGTCTCGTACGCTTCGCGGCGCTTGCCCCGCCGCAGCATGTCGACCACGCCCCGCGCGATGATGCCGTCGAAAAAGCGCTTGCGGTCGGTGTCGGTCGGCAGCACCTTCTTCGCCGAGGGCCGGAGGGTGCCGAGGACATCGTTGATCTCGGCGTATTCGGGTCCGACGAACTTCTGCAGGTCTTCCTTCAGCGTCCGTGCGAGCGCAGGCGATTTTCCGCCGGTCGACACCGCGAGCTGGATCGAGCCTTGTTCGACGTTGGCGGCAGTCGTCCGCGATACGCGTGTTGAACGGTTCATCATCGGTTGACGCGATGACGATCGATGCGCCGTCGAGATCGCCGGCATCGTATTGCTTCCGCCGGATTTTAAGTTTCCCGGCCGCGGCCCATGATTCGATCGCCGAGGTGAAGTCGGGCGCCACGACCGTGACGCGCGCGCCGTACTTCATCATGGTCTCCGCCTTGCGCTCGCACACCGGACCGCCGCCGATGATCACGACGTCGCGGTCTTCGATGTCGAGAAAAATCGGGTAATACGGAAACTTCTTCTCGCGTTTCGTCATGCTGAGCGAAGCGAAGCATCTCAGCCGGCGAGATCCTTCGCTACGCTCAGGATGACGGCTTGGTCTTCGGCTTCATCCTGGCGGCGCGCAGCGCCCGGGCTTTGGCCCTCTGCACGATGCGCTGCTTCCGCTGGCGTGAAGTGCGTGCTTTGTCGCCGTTGCGTCGAGACATATCAGTAGATCGGGAATCGGTCGCACAGTTCCTTGACGTCTTTCTTGACCTGCACGATGACTCCGGTATCTCCTTTCGCATCGAGAACGCGCGCGATGAGCTGCGCGATCGTCTTCATGTCGGGCTCGCGGAGGCCGCGCGTCGTGACAGCCGGCGTGCCGATGCGAAGGCCGGACGCCACCATCGGCTTCTGCGTGTCGAAGGGAATCGTGTTCTTGTTGACGGTGATGTTCGCGGCTTCGAGCATGTTCTGCCCATCTTTGCCGGTGATGCCTTTCGAGAAAACGTCGGTCATGAAGAGATGGTTATCCGTGCCACCCGACACGATCCTGAAACCGGCGTCGCCGACCGCCTGCGCCAGCGCTTTCGCGTTGTGCACGATCTGCGTTTGATAATCCTTGAACTCCGGCGACAGCGCTTCCTGAAACGAGACCGCTTTCGCGGCCACGATGTGCACGAGCGGCCCGCCCTGCACGCCCGGAAAGAGCGCGCGATCGAGGTCCTTGGCGTACTTTTCCTTGCACAACACCAGTCCCGCACGCGGACCGCGAAGCGTCTTGTGGGTGGTGGTGGTCACGAAGTCGGCGTACGGAATCGGCGACGGATGATTGCCGGTGACGACCAGGCCCGCGATGTGCGCGATGTCGGCCATCATCAGCGCGCCGGAGCGATCGCAGATTTCGCGAATGCGCTTGAAGTCGATCACGCGCGAGTACGCCGACGCGCCGCAGATGATCAGCCGCGGCTTGTGCTCCTGCGCCAGGCGGTCCATCTCGTCGTAGTCGATGCGTTCGTCTTCCTTGCGGACGTGATAGGCGACCACTTTGAAATCGCGGCCGCTGTACGAAAGCGGATGTCCATGCGTGAGATGTCCGCCGTGCGACAGGTCCATTCCCATGATCGTGTCGCCCGGTTTGAGGACCGCGAAGTAAACCGCCATGTTGGCCTGGGAGCCGGAGTGTGGCTGCACGTTGGCGTGTTCGGCGCGTCGGTCCGCAGCCGCCGTAGTAGCGTTTTCCCGGATAGCCTTCAGCGTACTTGTTCGTGAACACCGATCCCATCGCGGTCAGCACGGCGCGCGAGACGTGATTTTCGGAAGCGATCAGCTCGAGGGTGTCGTTCTGCCGCTGCGTCTCGAGCTTGATGGCGTCGGCGATCTCGGGATCGACTTCCGCCAGCGATCGCTGCAGAAAATCGTGGCCGGTCGCCGCATGTTCTTGAAGGACAGCCATTCGAATCTCCTCAGTGCAGCGATCTTACTCGATAATCAACGGTGCGATGACCGCTCGCCGCATCGTTCTGGCCGCCGCAGTTGCGATCGCGGCCGCGTGCGTGGCGGTCTTCGGGTTCTTCTACTTCCGCGACAACTTCGGCACGCACTATCCGATCAAAGTCATTTCGGCACGCATATTCCGGGCCGGGCGAATCCCGTGGTGGAACTTCTACGACGGCGGCGGACAGCCGCTGGCCGGCAATCCAAATACTTTAACGTTTTATCCTGACAATATTTTGTATCTTTTTCTGCCGCCGCATGTGGCGTTCAATCTCCACTTTCTGCTGCACCTCGGCCTTGCGTGGTTTGCGATGCGTGCGCTGTCCCTGCAGGCCGGTGCATCGCGCGTGGCCGCGCACTTTGCGGCAACCATGTACGCGTTCAGCGGTCTCGCGATTTCGGCGACCGTTTTTTACAACCTGATCTGCGCCGTGGCGTTGATCCCGTTCGCGCTGTGGGCGGTCGAGCGATGCCGAAATCCGTTCATCCTCGGCCTGGCTTTCGGACTGATCGGCCTCGTCGGCGAGCCGGTCGTCGTTTTGTCTACGGCGATCTCCGCGGCCATCGTCGCGCGATTGAACCTTCAGCGCGTGCTGGTGGTTGTGGCAGCGCTCGCGATCGCGATCGTGATCGTGTCGCCGCAATTCATCGCGTACTCCGAAATTGCCAAAGAGGTCGAGCGCACCCGCGGTTTTTCGGCGGTGACGACGTTGAACGCTTCGCTTCTGCCGCGCCGCCTCGCCGAAATCGCAATCGGCCCCATCCTCGGATTCCTGACCGATCCGGGTCATCCCGAATTTCGCGGACGGCTGTTCTCGACCGTGTTTCTTGGGGTCATCGTCCTTCCCGCTTTGGTCGTCGCGCGGTCGCGCTACACCGTCGTTGCCGCAGCCATGCTCTTCTTCGCGCTCGGACGTTACAACCCGATCATCAAGGCGATCATCGAATCGAGCGCGTCGCTACGCATCGCGCGTTATCCCGAGAAGTTCGCGATCGCGCTGACGGTCGCGCTGTGCGTCATCGTCGCGATGTTCGTGACTCGACTCGACACACGATGGCGGTGGGCGTGGGGAGTGATCACGTTTCTGCCGCTGGCCGCGTGCCTCGTGCGTGGCGCTCCGATCGACTGGTTTGCTCCCTATCGAGTGGCGCCGATGCCTCCGCTTCGAATTTGCGGAAGTGAGCACATCGAATACGGTGTCAGGCCGGCGCGCGAGGAGTATCACCAGGCAGCGCGGACAATGGAGCCGATTTTCGGCGCAACGGCGGGGCTGCGATATGCCGTCAATCGCTCGCCGGAGGGGATGCATTCGCTGATGAGCCGCATCGTCGCCGAACGCGCATCCGTGACGCCGCCGCCGATCCGTTTGCACTACCTCCGAATGGCGGGATGCGCGGTTGAGGCGTCGCTGCCGCCGGCGTGGATCGTTCCGCGCGTGGTCGGCGTCCACAGCGGCAACGAAGAAGTGACGCTGATCGAATCCGGCCGCTTCGATGAGCGCACTGCCGCACTCGCGCCATTAGGTTTCGCATTCTTTGTTTCGCCGCCGTCAGCGAGAGTCACCGGTTACAGCGAGACGCTGCAGGACATCACCGTGTCCGTTTCCACGCCCGCGCCGGCATTGCTTCTGATCAATCAGAGTTTTTTCCGCGCGTGGACGGCGAAGAGCGGCGGACGCGATTTGGCGACCGTCCCGCTCAACATCGACCGCCTCGGCGTCGTCGTGCCCGCCGGCAATCACATCATCAGCTTGCGGTTCGGACGTCACCGCGCGGCTGTCGTCGTCGCGTGGATCGCGTCGTCACTTCTGCTTCTTGCGGGCGCGTTCGCGCTTTTCGTCGAAATACGCGATCGCCGCGCCGGCAAGGTAGAGCGACCCGCCGATCAGAATGTTGCGCTGACGTGATCGCATCGCCACATCGAAAGCGCGCTCCGGGAGCGGTTCGGCCTTCGATGTAATCCCCATCGCTCGCGCTCGTGCCGCGAGGTCTTCGGCTTTTGCGCTGCGCGGAGGAAAAGGCTCGGTTGTGATGACGCAATCGAAGAGCGGGAAGAGGGGCCTGGCAACGCTGTCGATCGGTTTGTCGCGCATGATGCCGAACACGAGCAGGCGGGGAGAGGGGATTTTCTTTTCGACGAACGGAAGAATCGCCGACATGGCGTGGGCGTTGTGGAAGCCGTCGATCCAGACCCGCTTCTCGCCGATGTCGATGCGCTCGAGTCGTCCACGCCAGCGGGTCTTCGCGACGCCGCGCTCGATCGCGTCTTTCTTGATGCCAAGCTCGCGCGCTGCCCGCACAGCCAACGCGACATTGCGCCGCTGGAAATCGCCGGGCAGGGGCGTGTCGTGCTCGTCTTCCACGATCACAAATCGATTCCCGAACTTCTTCGCGCGGCGTCGAAGGGCATCGACGATCGCCGGTTCGGAATTGGTCGTCAAAACGATCGCGCCGCGGTGAATGACGCCCGCCTTTTCGGCGGCGATCTTGCGCAGCGTGCCACCGAGGAATTCGGTGTGGTCGAAGCCGATGGGGGTGATGAGTGCCGCGATCGGGCGCACGACGTTCGTCGCATCCAGCCGCCCGCCCATTCCGACCTCGAGCACCGCGATGTCGCACTCTGCTTCGCGAAACGCGGTGAAGGCGATGAGCGTCAGCGCTTCGAAGTACGTCGGCAGGATTCCTATCTTGTCGGATGCGCGACGAAGGAGCTCGATCGATCGGTCGAGCGCTCCCTCGCCAATCATGCGTCCGTCGATCATCCAGCGTTCGCGCAGATCGACGAGGTGCGGCGATGTGTAGAGGCCTGTGCGGCGTCCGGCGGCGGACAGAATCGACGCGAGAGTCGCGGACGTCGAGCCTTTGCCATTCGTGCCGGCGACGATGATCGAGGGATATGCGCGCTGGGGATGTCGCAGGGCGCGCAACACGGCTCGCATGCGGCCGAGACCCGGACGGATTCCGGAGCCCTGGAGCGACTCGAGCCAGACGAGATTGGCGATCACTTCGCGGCGAAGATTCGGAGGAAACGCGCGAGCGTCGGCTTCATCGCCGCCCGCGGCGTGATCAGATCGACCATGCCGTGTTCGACGAGAAACTCCGCCCGCTGAAATCCTTCCGGCAGCGTCTGGCGGATGGTCTGCTCGATCACGCGCGGCCCCGCGAATCCGATGAGCGCCTTCGGCTCCGCGATGTTCAAATCGCCGAGCATGGCGTAGGACGCGGTGACGCCGCCGGTTGTCGGATCCGTCAGCACAGAGATAAAGGGCAGGCCGGCGCTGCCGAGGCGCGCGAGCGCGGCCGAGATCTTTGCCATCTGCATCAGCGAAAGAATCCCTTCCT
>QHVX01000157.1:0-9068 GCA_003222375.1 Acidobacteriota bacterium | reverse complement strand
TTTTCGACTGCCCGCTCGATGGCCTGCGTGATTTTTTCACCGACGACCGAACCCATCGATCCGCCCATGAAGTTGTACTCCATCGCGCAGATCACCACGTTCATCCCGTCCAGCTTCCCCTCGGCGCACAACACGGCGTCGCCCTTGCCGACCCGCTGTTCGTAGACCTTCAGGCGGTCGCGATAGCGTTTCGTGTCGCGGAACTCGAGTGGATCGCTCGATCGGATCTTGTCGGCGAATTCCTTGTACGATTTATCGTCGAACAGAACGTCGAATCGCTCGCGTGCGCTGAGGCGGAAGTGATAGCCGCACTTCGGACAGACGCTCAGATTCTGCTCGACTTCCTTGCGGTACACGATCTCCTTGCATTCGTCGCACTTGATCCAAAGACCTTCCGGGATCGTGACCTGCTTCTCGGTGGGCTCCTTCGGCTTCTTCTCCTTGCGAAACCAGGCCATCGGACGGCGACTCTACTCACTCGTCGCGGCTGAGGCAACCACCAGACAGGCCAGCGGAGTGAGGAGCACGCGCTGCGCCGAGGCTTCGATCCACCACGAGGGACTGGCGGCGTGCAGGTAGTAGAAGAGCGTCGACAGAAAAGTTCCCGCGGCGACGATGATCGGCAGCCACGCGCGGCCAAAATTGCGACGCATCGCAAGCGGCATGAGGGTCGCGAGCCATGGAACGTACGCGATCTTGTAGCTCGCTTGCCTGATGGTCTCGCCAACGACGGCACCGAAGAGATCGAGATGAATTGAGCCGCGTGCGAGACCGTAGGAATCGATCAGATGATTGCCCGATGCGAAAGCAATCCACCATCCGATAAGAATCGCGGCCGGCAACGGAATGAGGATCGACTTCGCGAGCCTCCGTCGCGTGACGAGGTAAGCAAACGCTGCGATCGCGACGAAGACCACGCCTTCGACTTTTGTAAATGCAACCGCCGCGAGCGCGATTGCGGCGAGAACCTCGAAATCAAATGTCAGCGCCGCGATCGCGATGACTTCGAAAAACAATAGCACCGGATCGGCCGCACCGCCGACCATCCCGATCGCGAACCCGTACGCCAGAATTGCGGTCAGAAGCGCCGCGTACCAGCCGTTGCGCGCGAGTCCCCGAAGAGCGAATGCGGTCGCGAGAAGAAGGATCGGCATCAGGAACAGCGCTCCCCACCACGAGAATCGGTGCGCGACGAGCGAACCCCACGCGTAGAGGAGCGGCACCAGGGGCGGGTAGTCGGAATGCATGAGGTAGTAGTCGCGAAATCCGAGAAATCCCGTGTCGATTGCGCCGGCGTAGTGGAAGCGCTGACCTTTCGGTCCCCAGAAGTAGATGAGGTCCCCGCATGTTTCGCGCGCGGTCGCGACGCCGTAAATCGTCAGCGCGACGAAGATGAGGATGGTCGTCATGCTGAGCCGCGGAGACGGCGAAGCATCTCCGCGGCGGAGATCCTTCGCTCCGCTCAGGATGACGCAAGCGATCAGCGGGACGCCCACCGTGAATCGCGTCCACGGCAGGTGCACGAAGTTGTAGAGGTACAGAATCGCTGTGACGGTCGCGATTCCGCCGGCGAGCGCGATCGAGAGTCGCGCCGGAAGATCGAGACGCTGGACCTCGGGCAGCCGCCACAGAATCATTCCGGGGAAGATCAAAACGAGGATGCCGGCGATCCAAAGAATGTCAGTCACGACGGTACAGGCGTCCCTCCGGAAACTGAGCAATGACGCGATACGACGTGTTCGTGAACGGCTGCCGTATCGCGATGACGTACTCGGGAAGATCGCCGTTCGGCGAGACGACGATCTGCCGCGGCAGTTGTCCGACGGCCGCGAAAAAGTCCGGCATCGTGTCGCGATTGCCCGGCTCGAAGCACGTGACGCGAGCGCCGCGAGGAAGGAGAGGTCGGACTTTCGGCAGCAGCAGCAGCGCGTCGCGGGTCTCATGTTTTCCGGGACCGACGTGATCGACGATCGTGAGCGGCCGCTGGAAATACGGTCCGCCCCGCGTGTAGAGCCTCGCGATGAATGCGATGAGCAGGATGAGCGTCGCGCCCGCGACGATCGCCTTTTCGCCGCGGCTCACGACTCAAATCTCGCGAAAAATGTACGGCCGCAGAACGTCGAGGCGCTCTTCGAGTTTGCTGGCGTCGAGATAGCGAAGCGTTGCGGCCACCGATGACAGCAGCGAGTTTCCGTCCTGCGGCGTGTAGCAGAAGCCGACGACCTTTCGCGGATGCGGCACGCTGACCGTCGACAGCGGAATCACGGTCTGCGAAAAGATCCGGCCGAAATAGCCGTGATCGCGGCCGAAGGAAAAGATCTGATTGACGGATCGGCGATGTGTCACCGCGATCCGCGTGTTTTTCCGAAAAGCGGACTTCACTTCTTCGGCTGTCGTGTCGAAACCGAGCTCCAGATCGAACCACAGCGTGTGCATGTACTGCGTATTGATTTTGATCGCGGATGAAAAAAGATTCAGCTTTTCGCCGAGGGTTTGGAAGAGGTGATAGGCGTCGCGGGCGTGATGCGTCCCGAAGTCGGGATCGTCGTGTTTCCCGGCCTCGGGCGACGCAATGAAATCCTTCGAGTCGGAGACGTCATTCGCGCGCCGCATGCAGACGAAGCGGCCGGCGTTCAGATTCGCCTTGCCGTTCTGCCAGCCGAGGGTCTTGAGGAGCACCGAGATGTTGTGCGTGTTGCACGACACGACCTGCAGGAAGCGTTGATCGAGTCCGCAAACTTCATCGTTGATCCCGCGCGCGTACGGACGGCCGAATCCGAACTCCGATCCTTGCGCCAGAAACGCTTTCGGCCCTTTGATCTTCTCGTAGTACTTGGATTTGTTTTCGTTGCCGGCCGGAGTGCAGTCGACGACGACCGTTGCGCGCTCGATCGCTTCTTCCGTGGTGTACGAGACGCGGTGCCCGAGAGCGGCAAAATCATCGCGAGCTTCCTCGTCGGTCGCCAGCCGCGCGCCATGATCGAGGAGTTGATTGACCTTCGCGCGGTCGTTCGCGCTCGGAGTCCGCTTATGAAAAGTGACTTCGTCGACGCCCCAGCACTCTTTGAATTGATTGAACAGGCCGATCAGCGGCTCGCCGATCGTGCCGGTGCCGACGACATGCACGATGTTCTTTTTCGTTGTCATTTCTCTCTGAGGTCCGGCGCCGGATTGTAGCAGTACAATCGCCCGCCCCCATGGCCACCAAACCGGACGCCAATGAGAAGGTGATCGCCACCAATCGCAAGGCGTTTCACGACTACTTCGTCCTCCAAAAGCTCGAAGCAGGAATCGCGCTCACCGGCACCGAGGTCAAGTCGCTGCGCGAGGGGAAGGTGAATCTGAAGGACAGCTACATCGACTTCGACCACGGCGAGGCCTACCTCATCGGCGCGCACATCTCTCCCTACAGTCACGGCAATCGCGAGAACCACGATCCGGAGCGAAAACGGAAGTTGCTGCTCCATCGCCGTGAGATCGATCGACTCTTCGGCCAGGTCGTCGAAAAGGGGCTGACCATCGTTCCGCTGCGGCTCTACTTCAAGAGCGGGCGGGTGAAAGCTGAGATCGCGGTCGTCCGTGGCAAGAAACTGTTCGATAAACGCGAATCGGAAAAGCGCCGCGAATTGGATCGAGAGGCCGAGGCGGCCATGAAGCGCTGACTGTGGCTGCGGCGCCACAGTCGTGACCTAATTCCACCACAAATTCCTTCCTCACAGTTCCAGATACCCTTCGCATAAGTATTGTTATATCAATATGTTATGCGAAATTGGCGTGCTCAGCAGTGCGTGGCACCCGCCGTGCTCAAGGCGGGTGTGGACATGAACGCGCAACGCAAGACGCTCAAGTCAAACGTCAGCATCAGCGGTATCGGACTCCACTCAGGCATCTACACCACGGTCGAGCTCAGACCGGCGCCCGCGCGAAGCGGAATCACGTTCGTGCGCGCCGATCTCAACGGCCTGCGCATCCCGGCATTGCAAGCGTCGACCACCGCGCTCGATTACGCGACCACGGTAGGCAAGGACGATGTCTCGGTGGGAACCGTCGAGCATCTTCTCTCCGCGATCATGGCGTGTGGAGTCACCGACGTCGACGTTCACATTGACGGTCCCGAGGTTCCGATCGTCGATGGAAGCGCGCTTCCGTTCATGCACCTCATCGATGCCGCCGGCGTCCGCGACCTCGGCGCAGAAGTTCCGCTGCTGCGACTGCGCGAGCCGATCGAAGTCGTTGACGACGGCAAGAGCATCCGCATGACACCGTCGAATCGCCTGGTGTTGAAGTACAAGATCGATTTCAATCATCCGTCGATCGGCAAGCAGAGTTACCAGTTCGACTACCACCACGACAACTTCCTGCGCAAGATCGCTCCTGCGCGGACGTTCGGATTTGTGCGCGATGTCGAGAAGCTTCGCGCCGCCGGCCTCGCGCGCGGTGGAACCGTCGAGAACTGCATCGTCCTCGACGACAACGCGGTCATCAACGGGCCGCTGCGCTTCCGCGACGAATTCGTCCGCCACAAGATCCTCGATCTCCTCGGCGACCTCGCGTTGATCGGAAGACCGATCGCCGGTGAAATCACTGCGCACCGCGCCGGTCACGCGCTGCACTCGCGCTTTGTCGCGAAGGTCATCGAGGCCGCGGCACGCGCTGAGGAAGACTTTGGCGAGGCCGCACCGTCCGAGCCGCTCTTCGCGTAATTCCCTCGAAGTGTGGTAAAAAAGCCACACTGTGCGGTCTTCGGCTATCTCCATCCTCATCTACTTAGTCGCAGCCAGCGTGCTGGCGGCCGATCCGAAAATCGATGGCCTCACTGCAGTCGCCGCCAATGGAAAAGTCAGTGCGCATTTCAATCTGCTGAATGCCTTTGATCGCCCGGAGATCGTCCAGGGCTTACAGAGCGGCGTCCCTACCAATTTCACCTACGTCATCGAGATCTATCGCGCGCGCCCCAATTGGTTTGATGAAGGCATCGATCGATCGCGCATCGAAATCATTGCGACGTTCAACTCCGTGACGCGCGAATACCTGATGAACTACCGGCGCGACCGCAAGCTGGTGCGCTCGGAAACCTTCACAGATCTCGAAGCGCTCGAGAAGCGGATGACGACGATCGATGAGCCCGATCTCTTCGAGGTGGGCAACCGGCGTCCGTACAAACTCCGATTGCGCGCGAAGGCCGATCTCCTGCGCGGTTGGGCGCTGTACTTCATCCCCTGGACGTTCTCGACACGCTGGCGCGATGTGCGGGTCACGGAGACGACGCCATGAAACCGCGCCAGTTCGTCGACCGCTACCGCAAGGATCCGCGCGTCATCGTGACGGTTCCACTGCTCGTGCTCACGGCGACGAGCCTCATCTACTACGCCATCCAGAAAGCGAAGGAGCTGTCGCCGGAAGCACTCACCAGTCAGGTCCTTCTGTTCGTCCTCGCCAACATCAATGTGTTGCTCATCCTGGGCATCGTGTTCGTGTTGCTGCGCGCCGTCGCAAAGCTGGTGCTCGAACGGCAGCGCGGCATCATCGGATCGCGATTCCGGACCAAGCTGGTCGTCACGTACATGTTGATGTCGCTGGTGCCGGTCGGCCTCCTATTCTTCGTCGCGACCGACCTGCTGCGCGTTTCGATCGATCGCTGGTTCAACACGCCGGTGAGGAAAATTCTGCAGAACGGCGAAGCAATCGCGCAGATGGCGCAGGACCAGGCGGCTGCCAACGCGCTGGCAGCGGCGCGCGAGATCGCGGCGACTCCCGGGGCCACGGATCCGTCGCGCGTCGACGCGGTCCTCAATCGCGTGCAGCAGTTCCACACCATCGACATGGCCGGCGTCTACCGCGACGGCACGATGCTGAAAGAGGTCGCCAATCCGCGCGCACCGATCCAGGAGGTCTCCGAGCCGCCGAAGAAATTCTTCGAGGACGTTTTCACGCACGGTACGGCGGTCAAATACGACCTTGGCGCCAGCGGCAAGTGGATTCGCGCCGCCACGCGAATCGGGAATACGCCCTATGCCGCCATCGCCGGCGTGTTCGTTCCGTCGGCGATGAATCGCCTCATCGACGAGAGCATCATCCTGCACAAGAATTTTCAGCAGCTCGACGCGCAACGCCCGACGTTGAAAGCCTCGCAGACCTCGCTCTTCCTCGCGGTCACGCTGGCGATTCTCTTCTTCGCGCTGTGGCTGTCGATCTACGCGTCGCGGCGCATCACGATTCCGATCAAGGCGCTGGCAGAAGCGACGGGCAGGCTCGCGGAGGGCGGCTATGGCTCGCGCGTCGATGTGGTGGCCACCGACGAAGTCGGCCGCCTCATCGAATCGTTCAATCAGATGTCGCTGCAGATCGATGAGCAACGGGAGGCGCTCACGCAGACAAATCGATATCTGTCGACCGTTCTGGAGAGCGTTTCGGCGGGCATCATCGCGTTCAGCGAAGACTTTCACCTGCTCAGCATCAACCGTGCGGCGCTGCAGATGCTGCAGATCGGCGAGCCTGACGCGCGCACGCCGCTCGCCGAGTTTCTCACCGGCGATCTCTCCGTTCTCCACGAGGCGATCCTCGAGCTCGCGGAGCGCGCATCGCGCACGCGCGAGGTGACACTGATTCGCGCGGGCGAGCTCCGCTACCTCGAGTTATCGCTGGCGCGGCTCAGCGGAGGCGGCGAGGAAGGGTGGGTGCTCGCGATGGAGGATTCGACGCAGCTCGTGCAGGCGCAAAAACTCGCGGCGTGGAACGAAGCTGCACGGCGGATCGCCCATGAAATCAAGAATCCGCTGACGCCGATTCAGCTCTCGGCGGAACGCATCGCGAAGAAGTTTCAGAATCAGGAAGACGACGCGCAGCAGGCGATCGATGAGGGCACGAAGACGATCGTGTCGGAGGTGCGCCAGCTCAAGCGGATGGTGGATGAGTTCTCGCGATTCGCGCGCATGCCGGCCGTGCATCTGCGGCACGCGCAGCTCGCGGAGATTCTGCAACAGGCCGCCAGCCTGTACGGCGACGTGAAGCCCGGCGTCACCGTTTCGGTTTCCGTCGATCCCGAAATCGAGCTGCTGATGGATCCCGAACAGATTCGCCGCGCGGTCGGCAATCTGCTCAACAACGCCGTTGAAGCGACCGAACGCGGCGAAATTCGAGTGACGGCGCGGCGCGAGCCGCATCGCGTGGTCATCGAAGTCGCCGACCCGGGCCGCGGCGTTCCTGACACCGACAAAGAGAAACTATTCCTGCCCTACTTCTCGACCAAGGGACGCGGAACGGGACTCGGTCTCGCGATCGTGCACCGCATCGTCAACGATCACGACGGCCGCATCTCGGTCCATGACAACTATCCGAAAGGAACTCGATTCGAGATCGAGCTGCCGGCCTGATGGCGAAGATCCTCATCGTCGACGACGAACAATCGATCCGCACGACGCTTGCGAAGATCCTCGAGGATGAGGGTCACCGCACCGCGCTGTGCGATTCGGGGGAGGAAGCGCTGGCGCAGTTTGCGCGCGACGAATTCGACCTCATCGTCCTCGATCTGTGGCTGCCCGGCGTCGACGGCATGACGGTTCTGGAGCGACTGCGCTCGGCCGGCGCGCCGCCGGTGATCGTCATCTCCGGTCACGCCAACATCGACACCGCTGTCCGCGCCACGCGCCTCGGCGCTTACGATTTTCTCGAAAAGCCGCTGTCGCTCGAGCGCGTCGTGCTGACCATCAATCACGCGCTGTCCGATCGCAAGCTGCGCGATCAGGTCAAGGATCTGCGGCGGCAGGTATCGGAAGAGTTGCTGGTCGGCGAAAGCGAGCCGATGAAAACGCTGGAACAGCACATCCGCAGTGCCGCGCCGTCGAACAGCCGCGTGCTGATCACGGGCGAGAACGGCAGTGGCAAGGAAATCGTCGCGCGAACGCTGCATCGTCTGTCGCATCGCGCCGAGCAGGCCTTCGTCGACGTCAACTGCGCCGCCATTCCCGAGGAGCTCATCGAGTCGGAGCTGTTCGGGCATCGCAAAGGCGCGTTCACCGGAGCGATCGACGAACGCAAGGGAAAATTCGAGCTCGCCGACGGCGGCACACTCTTCCTCGACGAAGTCGCAGACATGAGCGTTCGGACGCAGGCGAAAGTGCTGCGCGTCCTGCAGGAGCAGACATTTCAAAAAGTCGGCGGGCAGCAGCCGATTACGGTCGATGTTCGCGTGATCGCCGCGACGAACAAAGATCTCGAGGCTGAAATCGCGCGCGGGACGTTTCGCGACGACCTCTACTATCGGCTCAATGTGATCCCGATCGCCGTGCCGCCGCTGCGCGCGCGAGCAAACGACGTGGTTCTTCTCGCCGAACATTTTCTTCGCCGTTTTGCGGCCGAAACAGGAACGCCGCGCAAGCGCTTGTCGAGCGGCGCCGCCACGAAGCTCAAGGGCTATCACTGGCCGGGAAATGTGCGCGAACTACGCAACGTGATCGAGCGCCTGGCGATCCTGCTGCGCGGCGATACGATCGAGCCCGAGGATGTGCAGCTCGGGACGCGCGGAGCGGCGCCAGCCGAAATCGCAAGCGACCTGACGCTGAAAGAAGCGCGCGACGCGTTCGAAAAGCAGTACATCCTCTCGCGGCTGCGGGAGTTCGCCGGCAACGTCAGCCGCACCGCCGACGCCCTCGGCGTCGAGCGCTCGAACCTCTATCGGAAGCTGCACGCTTACGGCATTACTGTGGAGAGACCCTGAGCGGTTGCTAAGTTGCTGGGTTGCTCGGTTGCTAAGCGATCAAGCAACCCAGTAACCTAGCAACCGTCTCTGCCGGAATAGCTCTGGGGAGGCACTCGTTAGCAACCCAGCAACGCGGGCATAACTCAGTTGGTAGAGTGCGACCTTGCCAAGGTCGATGTCGCCGGTTCGAGTCCGGTTGCCCGCTCCAAAGAATTCAAATCGAGGCCGCCATCGGCGGCCTTTTCATTTCAGATAGCGATCGAACCAGTCGATCATCCGCTTGATGGCGTCGATCTGATTCTCGCGCTTCGCGAAGCCGTGACCTTCCGCCGGATAGTAATGGACATCGACGGTCTTTCCGGCGTTCTTG
>QHVX01000156.1:25940-31020 GCA_003222375.1 Acidobacteriota bacterium | reverse complement strand
ATCGGGTCCTTGGCGGTCCACCGCCCCACGCGTGCGTCATAATCGCGCGCTCCGAATCGCACGAGCTTCGTGTCGGGATCATAGAGTCCGCCCGCGAATCCGAAGGGCTGGAAGCCGGGAGAGGTATCGCCCAAAACGTTGCCAAATTCGTCGTAGCCAATCATCTGCGCGATGGCACCCGTGCTCGCATCGATGACCAAACGCGGCGAACCGAGGTGATTGGAGATGATGCGATAGGTCACGCCGCCGCGAATCATGTAGTCGGGAACATTGGTCCGCGAGCCGTACACGAATTGACTGATCACGGTATTGCTTCCGTCGACCTCCGCAACGATTCGGAGCAGATCACCATACAACCAGCCCTGCATTGACCTTCTTTCCGACTGGGCGGTTCTGCGAATCGATCACATAGTCGATCTTCGTTCCATCCGGCAGAGTCACGCTTCGCAGATTCCCCAGCACATCGTACTCGTATCGCGTTGTGCCGGAGGGATCGCTCTTCGCTGAAAGTTCTCCGTTTGCGGTGTAGGTGTAGCTGGCGTTGCCGAAATTAACGAGTCGATCCTGCGCGTCGCAGCTCCCGCTCTCCATCGCGCCATCGGCTGTCTTCGAGATGCGGTTGCCGTTGGAGTCGAAACCATACTGTGTGAGGTGGATTCCGCTGGTCACGCTGCTCAGTCGCCCGGCGGTGTCGTAGCCGTAGGCCTCGACCGATGTCCCGGCGTTCACCGTCTCGCTTCGCTGCTGCACGCGTCCGACACCGTCCCGCACGAATGTCTCGGAGTAGATGGGCGCAGTAGCCAACGTGGCACTGTAACCTGTCACCTCGCCGAATTCGTTATAGGCATAAGAATCTGTAACAGCGCCGAGATTTGTGCCGATGAGAAATCCGTTGGCGGGATCGTGTCGCAATTGCAGGGCGCCGGCAGCAGTCAGCAGACCGTCGGCATCGTAGGTGAAGCTGATGCCGGCCTCGCTGTTGAGTCGCAAGTCGTTGTCATAGGTGTAAGACACGTTTCCTTTGACCAGACCGTCCCACTTCACCTCTGTGACAAGAGGTCCGTCGTGTTGATATTGCAGCGTCGAACCGTCGGGAGCACCGATACTCGTAAGCGCTCCCGTCTGCGCAGCATACGCATAGCCGAAAGTGCCGATCGGCGTCGTCAACGTTGCCAAACGGCCGGCTGCGTCGTAGTTCAGTGCGATCGCCTGGCCGTCGGGTCGCACAACGCGCGTGAGCTGACGTTCGCGGTTGTAGACACGTTGAGTCACGCCGCCTAACGGTGGGGTGTACTGCTTCTGATCGTCGCGAAGCGTCCAATCGAACGCGTGCGGCGGCCGCGAAGGCGGCGTGATCGTTTTCACATTGCCGTTCGCGTCGTATGTGAAGCCAATCACGCGGCCGTCCGGCAGACTTTGTTGCGTGACGCGACCGGCCTTGTCGTAGAGAAACCCCACGCTTCTGGTGAGCGGATCGGTGATTTGTGACACGAGGCCGCTGCTGTTGTACGTCAATTGCGTCTGCCGCGTGCTCTGCTGGATGGACGTCAAGTGGCCGAGGCTGTTGTAGCCGAAATTCACGGCCGCCGTTCCGGGAAGGTGCATCGAGATCACATCACCGTTCTCATTGAGTACAGTCGTGGACTGTCGGCCTGCAGGAGTGCGACCGACCAGCGTCCGATTCGCCGACGTAAACGTCGTTTGCCACTGCCGGCCGTTCAGCGAGAGCGATTCCGTCAGAGTCGTGACCGACAATGGATCGAATCGATTCGCAAGCCCCACCGAGCGACTGCTTTGAATGGTCAGATGATGTCCGCCTGGTGTCGTCGTGGTTGTTGAACGAAGCGGTGCGAGGCTGAGGAAACGTGGATCGCCATGGATCGTTTGCTGGATGCGACTCCCGTCGGCCAGATTGATCGATTGAGACCCATCTCCCGCGCGCACTGTGGTGGACTTCAATTGCGTCGCAACGTCAGTATCGGTTCGAACGTCATTGCCGATCGCATCGCGTTGGACGTCATGTGCCGCGGTCTGTCCCTCTGCAGAGTGAACCGCGACCTGAAACGAGTTGCCCAGCGCGGAAGGCGCCGTGATGGTGAGCGATCCACCATCGGCGCGATCTTCACGAATGAATCTTCCCAGGGCGTCATACGTCATCGTCTTCGCAATTCCCCTTGGGTTCTCGAGGGCGGTCAGCAGCCCGTCGGCGCTGTAGGTCATCTGGAAGTGCTCGCCGGCGGGATTCGTGACAGAAGCGAGATATCCGTTGTTGATCGCGAGAATCGTGTGATCGCCGAATGGTGACCTGATGGCAGTCACATTCCCAGTGGCGTCGCGTTCGATTGTGGTCGTGTTGCCGTAAGTGTCCTTGATCGTTGCAAGGTCGCCGTCGGAATCGTATTGAAAGGAATAAAGCGCGGTATTCGTGAGAGCGTCGACCGTTTTTTCGTGCTTTCCGCGCGATCCAAAGACGGACACACTGCGCCCGTCGTCGGAAGGAACAATGAGATGGCCGTCGGTTTCTGACGTGTCAGGAGGTGCGATCTTCCGGACAGTCATCAGAAAGTCGTCGGAGACATACAACGCCCCATCAGGTCTCACTGCCAGGTTTTTGGGAAAGTCGACGTAGGAGGCGGCCGCTGGAGTGCCGTCGGGCGAGTAATCCGAGAAGGCAGGATTCCCAGCCACAGTGCCGATGACCCCATTGGGCAGCACGCGGCGAATGGTGTAGGTGTTCGAATCGGTGATGTAGAGACTTCCGTCCGGGCCGGCGGCCAGCGCATCGGGATACGAAAGCTCTGCCTGGACCGCGGGGCCACCATCGCCGCTGTAGCCGGTGTTGAACGCCTCGGTGCCGGCAAAACGCTCGATGACGCCTGTCGGCGGAATCCTGAAGACTCGTCCACCGAGATTGGCGTTGTTGACAAACGCTGTTGGAAGGCTGAAATAGACGCTGCCATCACGGCCTACGGCGATCCCGTTCACCGGCCCGATGTTTGTCGTGAGCGCGGGCGAACCGGCCGGCGAAAAGTTTCGTGGCCGTGAGCTATCGCCTGTTAGAGCAGAGAAAGTTCCGTCGGCATTCATCCGAACGATGCCGCCTTGAGTTGACGCAATGTAGAGGCTTCCTTCCGGCCCAAAAGCGAGCGCCTTGCAGCAACCGGCGGGCGCAGTCAGCTCCGTGATCACACCGGTCACGGGATCGCCGCGCCACAGGCGGCCATTTGAAAAGTACAACTGATCATCGGGGCCAACTGCCATCGCAGTGACAGCACTCGCGTTGAAAGCCGTATTCATCAGGCCTCCGGGAACAACGCGGCGAATGACCCCTCCATTTATGTTTTCCGAGATGTAGACGCTGCCATCCGCTGCTGGCGCGATGGCCCACGGAATTCGCAATTGCATGTCGGTCGCAAATCCGGCGGGTGCCGTTGACAGGCCTCCTCCCGCAAACGTCGCGATCACCGGTCGTCGGAGAGAAGTCGTGACATTCTCTCCCGGACCTGAGTGAAGAATCCCGGCGTCGACGTTCAGCACTTGCTGAGCGTCGAGACGCCATGCTCCGAAGCCGAGCGGCGACGATGCGAGATCGCCGAGGAGAATATCGCTCTGTTGAAGAAGGCTCTGCTCCTGCCGCGTTGGCCTCAAAGGTAGAGGCTCAACTCCGTACGAGGCAAACGCATAAAAGTCCGCAGGCGTGATCGCATACACGAACAAGCCGTACACGTAACCGGTCTGGATGTGTGCGACTTGAGCGCCTTGCGGCCTGCGTCCATACGCATCCAGTCCGTCCCACGTGAACCGGATCGATTGTCCGGGCGCAGGCGGCCGCTCATAGTGAAATGACCGGCCCATGATTCGAATGTCGACGTCAATTCGCTTCAAAGACGCCGGGACGGTTTCTCCGCTGATTGGAATGTCGATCGTGCGCCCGGCAACATGTCCGGGAACCTGATCACTCCGGTATTCGAGCGAGAACGGCGTTCCAACAATGGGGATCGACTCGCCATAGACCTGGTTGTGACAGTCGATGACCGAGCCGCATGTTGTGGTCGGTTTGTCAACGCTCGACGAGAATTGCGGTTGCTCATTGGCGGGAGCGAGCGCTCCGAACGGAAGACTCGTGGTCTGACGCGTCATCGGGAAATTCAAATCGAGAGCCGAAAAGTGAGTCGTCGTGACGCGCCAGAGCGTCTGACCAGGCTGATACAACGCCGCCAGTTGTTGCAGCTCGTCGGTTGAGATGCCGATGCTGTTCGGGTCATCAGCAATCCCGTCGCCGCTCAAATCCACCGCCGCTTTACCGGCGACAACAGCGACAACTTTCAAGACGATGCCGTTCGCTTGTGCGATCCAGGCATTTCGATTCGCATCGTAATAACCGACCGGGACGGGCGAACCGACAGGAAAGCCGAGGAAATTCTCGAGGTAGAAAGGAACGGGTTTGGAGAACTTCACGCTCGTTGCGTTTGCAGCAACCGCTTCGTCGGCGCTCAATTCGACGCAATAGGTGTAGGCGCTGGCGGCAGGAAGCGCTGCCGGCATCATCTTCGGACCGTTAGGCCCGACAGTGAACTCGGTCGCTCGAAGGGTGAGCGTCGACGCGATCTGCGATCCATTAGCAGTCTCGATCGTTGCGGTCGTTCCTGCCGGAATCAGAACCGTCGCGCGACGAGCCCCATCGCTATCGGATACAGCGCTGCCGCGTGCGACCTGCATCCCCGGCGTCGCCATGCCGACGGTTGTGGCTGCCGAATCGAAGGACGTCATGTAGAGGTCAGTCATCGCGGCGAAGTCGCGCCAGGGTGTACGCGTGCGACGCTGTGCGGATACGTAACCGCTCTTACGAAAGTCGAGCGTGACGTCTCCGCCGCCGTTGACAGCGAGGTCGTACCAGCCGTCGGCCCTCGAAAGCGTGAAACCGAACTCCGGACGATGGGAGATCGATACGCGAACGCCCGTTAATGGCGCGCCATCGACAGAACGTACTTGCCCGCGAATCACGGCGACGCGATTGGACTGAATCGTGCCGGGGATGACGCCTCTCTGGATCGGATTGCTGCCGGTGTAAAGGAACTGA
>QHVX01000156.1:17380-25883 GCA_003222375.1 Acidobacteriota bacterium | reverse complement strand
CGTTGCCGACTGCGTCAGGCTCTGGAAAGTAGCGGTGATCGACGTTGTTCCGGCACCCACGCCGGTCGCCAGTCCACTCAGGTCGATGGTCGCAACGCCTCGCTGCGAACTGTTCCAGGAAACGCTGCTCGTGATGTCGGTCGAGCTGTTGTCCGAACCGATGCCTGCGGCTGCGAATTGGAGTTTCTGGCCCGGCGCAAGCGTCGGCGACGTTGGAGTAACGCGAAGCGCGACGTAAGGAGGCACGTACTGAAACGTGTTTTGCAGCGTCGCGACACCGTTGGGCGAGCTGACAACAACATCGACAAAGCCGATCGGATGCCGTGGCGCGGCGACGCGTAACTCGCTGGAAGTGACATAGGTGACGTTCGTCGCTGCTACTCCGCCGAAAACAACTCGCATCGCGCCCGGTACGAAGCCGGCACCAAAGACTCGCACCGTCGTGCTGCCATTTGGATCCGCGCTCCGCGGGTAGATGGCTGTTGCACTCAGAGCCGGATACACGACGCGAATGGCGTCATTCATCGTGTCGGCGACGAATGCCGCCCCTTCCACCAGAACATCGTTGGGTTGTTTGAACTGCGTTGCCACTGGCGTGACCACAACGCTCGACGATCCGGTCGTGATCAAGCGCAGCGAATTGTTCATCGTGTCGGCCACCCACACATTTCCGGCGGCATCCACTGCGACTGCCGAAGGTTGCTTGAACTCGGCGATCGCCGCCGGTCCGTCGAGGAAACCACCGTGTCCCGTTCCGGCGACCGTGGTCACGGCGCCATTGGCGATCTTTCGGACGGCGTGATTCCCGCTGTCGGCAACGTACAGGATGCCGTTCGGCGCGAAGGCGATGCCTTGCGGAGACTTGAACAACGCCTGCGCACCGGGGCCGTCAGCAAATCCTGAATGCACACCTCCTGCGATCGTTGTGACCGTGCCGTCAGGCGCAATGCGACGAATCCGATCATTCCCGGTGTCGGCGACGAATAGATTGCCCTCGCGGATGGCGATGCCCGCCGGTTGCTTGAATCCCTCAGCGACCGTCGAGACCACGCCGCTTGTGGTGAGACGCCTGATCGCGTTGTTTCCGCCGTCCGCGACGTAGAACGTCTCTGTCGCAGGATCGTACGCCAGCGCCGTGGGTTCTTTGAATTGTGCCGCTGCTCCATCGACGAAGCCGGGCTTGCCGTTTCCCGCGAGCGTTGTGACCGTGCCGTCGGGACTGACAAGTTTCACCTGATGATTGCCGCGATCGGCAACGGCAAGCACGCCTGTTGGAAGCATGATCGCCACTCCCGAAGGCCCTTTCAACGCATTGCTCGACAGCGTCAGCGTCGCAACCTTTGTCCAGGCAGCCGCTGGCGCAACCGTAAATGGCAGTTGAGCGATCGAAGCATTGTTCACGAGAACGCCGACGTTGCCGGATACGGCTTCCTGAGGGATCTGAAATTCGATGAGGGATGCGGAGCGACCGACGATGCTCGCCGGAACCGTGCTGCCGTCGGCCGTTGGAAAATTCACAACAAGGCTGCCCTGATCGAGACCAGATCCGATTGCAATTGCTCGCGCGCCGATTGCAGCCTGGCGTGGGATGACTTCCTGAACGAGCTGCGCTCCTAACGGAGAGTTGAGAAACAGTAAAGCGAAGAAGAGAGAGCGGCGCACCGGGCCTCCTGTTCAATCCGACATGTCGACAAGTGGACGATTGTCGTGATGAAAAGGAGTGGCGGAGCGGAGGGAATTGTTACCCTCGACGAAAAACTATTTCTCGAACGGGACGACGTCGGCCGGTGATTCGTCCTGCATCGTGAGGCGCAACTTCGAGGATTCCAGCGGCACGGCCTCGATCTGCTCCAGCGACGCGAGCTCCTTGCCGCTCCCCGCCAGCCGCTGCATCTCTTCGCCCTTCGGCCACAATCGCGTATCAACCGATCCGATCACGGCGTTGTAGCGCTCCACCGTGCGGCGCAGCGCACCGCCCAGCTCCGCGAACAGCTCCATCACCTTCACGAAGCGGTTGAACAGCTCGACGCCCGCGTCGTGCATCCGCTTCGCGTTCTCCTCGGTCCGCTCGGCTTTCCATCCCGACTCGACGGCGCGCAACAGCGGCAAGAGCACCATCGGCGACGCCACGAACACGCGACGCGACGCGGCATAGTCGAACAGCGACGGATCGGCCATCAATGCCGCGGACAGAAAATGCTCGCCCGGCAAAAACATCACCGTGAAGTCGAGCGACTCGCTCATCGATGACTGATATTCGCGCCGCGCCAGCGTGTCGATGTGACGCCGCAGCGTCTTCGCATGCGACTGCAGCAACTCGTTCCGCCGCGCCTCGTTCTCTTCATTCGCCGCGGCCTGATATTCGGTCAAGGGAACCTTGGCATCGACTGCGATTACGCGTCTGTTCGGTAGACGCACGATCAGATCGGGACGCAGACGCCGGCCCTCCTCGGTGAATAGCGTCTCCTGCACGTCGAAGTCGCAAAATTCGCTCATGCCGGCCAGCTCGACGCAGCGCTTGAGCGAGTTCTCGCCCCACGATCCGCGCACAGCCGGCGACTGCAGCGCATTCGCGAGCCGCGCCGCCTCGCGCTGGGCCGACTGCTGCGCGGAGAGCAGCGTCAGGATCTGCTGCTGCAGTCCGCCGTACGCTTCGTTGCGCACGCGCTCGGACTTGACGACTTCGCTACGGTACTGGTCGAGCATCTCGCGCACCGGCGTGAGCAGCGTCTCGATCTCGGCGCGCTTGGTGTCGAGCGAGCCGTCGATCTGCGTCTTGCTCATCTGCAGCAGCGACTCCCCCACCGACTGAAATGCCCTCTGGGCCTCGGCCGCGAATCGATCGCCGACCGATCCGTGCGCGCGCTCGATCTCCGCCACTCGCGTCTCCGCCACCGCCCGCCCGACCTCGGCGCGATGCATGCGCGGTCCGCCGGCGAGCCAGCCGAGGAGTGCGCCGGCGATCAGCCCCACGACTTCGCCGTCGTCGTTGTAGAAGTGCGGCGAAAACCGCAACATGCCTTCGCGCGGCGCGCAGATGACGCCGCTTTCTTCGAGCATTCGATGCCATCGCAGCAGCGACGGCTCTACGCCCGGTGGAATCGCGCCGACGATGCCGGAGGCGATCGGACGCGGCGACGCGATGCGCCAGCCGATCTCCTCGAGCCGGTCCGCCAGGCGCGTCGCGACGCGAATGACCTCGGCCGCAATTTTGTCGATGCCGATTTCCATCAGCAGCTCGATCGCGGCATTCAATCCGTACACGCCGTTGGTGTTGAGCGATCCCGCCTCGAAGCGCCGCGCTCCCGGGACGAGATCGCCCGGCAGCTCGAGAAAACTCCCCTTCCGCTGCACGTTCGTCCATCCGGTCTCGAGAACTTCGAGGCAATCGCGATGCTCGGCCGCGACATGAAAAATCGTCGCGCCCTCCGGACCGCACATCCATTTGTGTCCGTCAGCGGCCAGAAACGCGATTCTCGATTTGCGGACGTCGATCGGCAGCGCGCCCATGCCCTGGATCGCGTCGACGCAGAGCAGCACGTCGCGGCGCGCGCAAAGCTCGCCGACGGCGTCGAGATCGGCCACGAATCCGGTGTGAAAAGCGACGAATGAAACGGAGACGATGCGCGTGTGGGCATCGATCAGTGACTCGATCTTCTCCACCGTCGGTAGATCGGCCACGCGACATTCGACGCCGCGCCGCGCGAGCCGTTTCCACGGGCTGAAGTTGGGCGGAAACTCGAGCTTCGTCGTGATGACGTTGTCGCCGCTCTGCCAGCGGTAGCCTTCCGCGACGAACGAGAGAGCCTCCGAGGTGTTCTTGAGGATCGCGATCTCGGCGGCGTCCGCGCCGATCAGCTTCGCCCCCGCCGCTCGCAGCCTCGCATCCTCGGCGTACCACTCCTTCCAGTGCAATGCGCCGTGGTCGCGCTGATCGCGGATGTGCCGCTCCATCGCCTCGGCCGCGCGCGTCGAGAGTGGCCCGACGGCCGCATGATTGAAGTAGATGAGGTTGCGCGTGACGGGGAAGAGATCGCGAACCGCGGATTTATCCATGCGTACAACAGAATCATGACTCATCAGGCGATTTTGGCGCTCGTCTCCGCCATCTGGGTCGGACTCGAGATCGTGGTGTCCATCGTTACGCGCGGTACTTCGCGTGAGGACCGCGGCTCGTACCGCGTGTTGTGGACGCTGCTCATCGCGGGCACCGTCGCGGGGTCGATGGTCAAGAGTCTCTTCCGGATGCCGCCCGAGCTCTTCTGGGTTGGTATCGCGCTGATTGCGATCGGCATCGTGATTCGCGCGACCGCGATCCTGACGCTGCGCCGCTACTTCACGGTGCGTGTCACCATCCAGGATTCGCATGACCTGATCGAGCGCGGGCTTTATCGATGGATTCGCCACCCGTCGTACGCGGGAGCGCTGGTCTCTTTCGTGGGACTCGGAATCGCGTTCGGGAGCTGGTTGAGCCTGGCGATCATCCTGGCCGCGGCGCTGATCGGAATGGGCTACCGGATTCGAATCGAGGAGCGTGCGCTCATCGGCCACTTTGGCGATCGTTATCGCGATTACGCCGCGCGCACGAAGCGGCTGATTCCGGGCATCTACTGATTAGTATTTTCGCACTTGCGCGATGTACGCGTCGTAATTCCGCTTCATCTCTTCGAGCGAGTCGCCGCCGAATTTCTCTCGCATCGCATCGGCCAGCGCGACTGCCAGCATCGCTTCGCACACCACGCCGCAGGCCGCAATCGCAGTGACATCGCTGCGCTCCCACTGCGATCGATGCGGCTCCCGCGTCTCGATGTCGACCGAAGGCAATCCGCGCCGTAACGTGGAAATCGGCTTCATGAAGGCGCGAACCACCACGTCCTGTCCGTTGGTCACACCGCCTTCCAGTCCGCCTGCGCGATTGGTCGTGCGGTGATAGCGCTTCTTCTCGTCGAAATAGATCGGGTCGTGGACCTCCGATCCCAGTCGTCGCACCGCCGCGACACCGTCGCCGATCGCAACAGCTTTCACGGCGTGGATGGAGAGGATCGCCTGGCCGATTCGGCCGTCGAGTTTTTCCGTCCACTGAACGTAGGAGCCGAGCCCGATGGGGACACCGTGAGCAGCGGCGATGATCGTTCCGCCGAGGGTCTCGCCCGCTTCACGCGCGGCATCGACCGCCGTGACCATCGCATCTTCGTCCGCGGGCCTCACTGCGCGCAGCGGCGATTCTTCATCGACAGCGCTCAGCTCGTCCCAGGTCGGTGAATACTCCGGATCGCCGGCCGATCCGACGGAGATCACACCCGATCGAATCTCGATTCCGAATTCTCGCAACAGCGCTTTCGCGATCGCACCGGCCGCGACACGCGACGCCGTCTCGCGCGCGGAAGCGCGCTCCAGGATGTCGCGAAGATCGCGGCGGCCGTACTTGATCCCGCCGACCAGATCGGCGTGACCGGGACGCGGCGCGTGCACGCGGCGTTTCTCCGTCTCAGCGGCATCGAGATCCCACGGATCCATCGCGCCGCGCCAATTCTCGTGATCGAGATTCTTGATCGTGATCGCAATCGGCGATCCGAGCGTCTCACCGCCGCGGATCCCGCCGACGATCTCCGCCTCGTCATGCTCGATCTTCATCCGCCCACCCCGCCCGTATCCATGCTGCCGCCGCACAAGATCGCTGTTGATGCGCGCCCGATCGAGGCGCACCCCCGCCGGCATTCCGCGCACGATGATCGTGAGCTGCGGACCGTGGGATTCGCCGGCGGTGACAAATTCAAATCTCGACATCTAGCTCTGCAGTTTATCCCGAGCGGAGCGAGGGATCTCCGGTGGAGCAGCGATCAGCGAGCTAACAACAGATCGTCGAAATTTGCGCTGAGATCATACCAACGCGGATTCTTGATCTGAATCAGTGCAACTCGTTTTGCGCGAGTCCACGCTCCGCTCGGGATAAACTGACAGACACGAGGACGATCCCTAAAACCAGAGCAATCACACTAATCAATTGCGCGATCGTGAATGGCCCCAGAAAGCGGTCGTCCTTCGCGCGCACGATCTCCACGAGAAAGCGCTCGATGCCCATGAGGATCAAAAAGAGCCCGAAGACGCGGCCTTTCGCGTGCGGGCGCCGGCTGACCGCGAGAAGGATGAAGAAAATGATGAGCGAGGCCGAGGACTCGTAGAGCTGCGTCGGATGGACGCGGAGGATCTGGTCCGGCGGAATCGACGAATCGACATGCACGCCGAACTGCCGCAGCGACTCGGCGGTCGTCGGGGGTGAACCCTTCGGAAACGCGATGCCGACCCAGGAGCTCGTCGGACGGCCGTAGTCATCGCCGACGAGAAAGCATCCGATCCGGCCGAGCGCGTAGCCGAGGGCCAGCGGGGGCGCGGTGGCATCGGCGACCGTGAAATAGTCGACGCGCCGCCTCCAGATCACAAGGGAGCACGCGATGATTCCGCCGATCAAGCCGCCGTACCATACGAGACCGGCACGATCGAAGAGCAGATGCCAGTCGCGAAAAAGAATCGCGTAGTAGATTTTTGCGCCGGCGATGCCGCCGATGGCCGCCGCCATCACAATCGTCGACGCGAGATCCTCGGTCAGTCCGTAGCGGCGATATTGCCGCGTCAGCACCCAGCCGGCAGTGATGAAGGCGATGAACATCATCAGCCCGAAGCTGGTGATCTCGAAGTTTCCGATGCGGAGAAGGGTCGGGTACATGCGCCGCGAAGGATAACAGCAGTGCTACGCCGTCTCTTCGAGCGCGGCCTTCTGATTGGAGATGAAGTTGAAGACGTCCACTTTTCCGGCGGCGTCGAGATGCTGCGAAACCTCGAAGAGCTGCACCGAGAGCAGCGCGTTCAAACCTTCCTCGAGGGCCGGCTTGCGGCGATCTAAGGGCAATTCTGAAATGTTGGCGAGGAGCATGTTCTCGTCGAAGCGGCCGTATTGATCGAAGTAGACGCTTGTCCACAATTCGTCGTTGGCGGCGCTTTCCAGCGCGTTCATGAAAATCTCGCGCGCCGAGGATTCGCCGACCGCCGACGTCAGCGACTCGAACACCCTGCCGAACATGTCGTTGTAGGTCGAGATGATCTTGAGCAGCTCCGGCGAATCTTCGACATCCAGGAACACCGGCCGCTCCTCGCGCTCCTCCGGCGCGACGTCGATGAGGCGGGCCATCAAAAGTTGAAAGAGGATGCGCGTGACTTCGAAATCGGTAAGCTCTGACTTACCAATCAGGCCTCGTACGGTGAGCTGACCGTCGATGTTGTTGTAAACCGCGATTTCGTCTTCGCTCATCTCGAGCGTCTCGAAATCGGGCTCTTCGCCCGCGACTTTCGCGAAGATCATGTCGAGACTGGTGATCTTTTCGCGAATGCGCGCGGTCTCGTCGAGGCGGCGGATGCCCTCCATGATCGCGCTCGATGTGTTGATCGACAGCGCAATGCGCTCGCTCAGCACCTCTTCGGCCGCTTCCATGAAAGCGAACGAGCCCTCCGTCCAGTTGAATAGCGAATAGATGATCTCGAGCGCCTGATTCTTCAGCCCCCACCACAAATCGTTCGGCGAGATCGCGCCCATCTGCACGAGCGCTTTGCCGTGTCGCATGTGTGGACTGACGCGTAGCTTCGACTCGTGATACTGCTGCTCCGTGATTTTTCCGTTGCGCAGCAGGAATTGGCCGAGGTTTTGGTCCGGCGAGTTGGAGCTGGCGAATACAATTTCGCCATCCTTCCAGTGCAGCGTGCGCTCGAGCCTCCCCTGCCGCAGAACGAGCTTCCCGCTGCCGCGGATTATCGAAACAAAGCTCAGCACGTCGGCGATCTGGACTCGCCGCAGATCACCTTCGAAAATTGGCCGTTCGAGCATGGGGACCCAGCACTAATGTCGCAGACAATTGCCGCAGAATCAAGTGGTTGCGGCCGCCCGCTGTGCGCGGGGGACAATTTCGCGGAGCAGCGAAACGGCGCGGTCGATTTCGACGGCGGTCGTGAACCGGCTGAGCGAAATCCGAACGGTGCTGCGGGCGTCCTCCGGACTGAGGCCCATTGCAAGAAGAGCGCGGCTCGGTTCGACTCGGCCGGATGAACATGCGGAGCCGGTCGACACCGCGACTCCGTTCAAATCGAGCCCGATGACGATGCCTTCAGCATCGGCACCGTGGAACGTGATGTTGCTGGTGTTCGGGAGGCGGCGGACGGTTTTGCCGTTGATGGTGATTGGTAAAGAGGAGAGTGAATTTTCCAGTGAATCACGCAGCGATCCGATGTCGGCGCGATCCATCGCCACGTCGGCGGCCACGCCGAAAGCGATCGCGAGCGGCACGTTCTCGGTGCCGGCGCGGCGGCGTCGCTCCTGCGCGCCACCCAGGATGTAACTGTCGAGCACCAATCCCTTGCGGACGAAGAGCGCGCCGATTCCCTTCGGGGCGTAGAGCTTGTGAGCCGACATTGCGAGCGTATCGACGTTGAGCGCTTCGACATCGACGTCGATCTT